>JASLKI010000034.1 GCA_030747575.1 Verrucomicrobiota bacterium
TTAACGCACACCCAGGCCCAGCCACTGCCAAAGCGCGTCGCCCCAGCGGCCTCAAACTTGGCCTGAAAATCGGCGAAAGTGCCGAACTCCGCGTTGATCGCCTCGGCCAACGCGCCGCTTGGCTCGCCGCCGCCGTTCGGGCCGAGCACGGTCCAGAACAGCGAATGGTTGGCGTGGCCTCCACCGTGATTTCGCACAGCGCCGCGGATGGCCTCCGGCACAGCGTCGAGGTTGCTCACCAGTTCCTCGACCGACTTCGCCTCCAGTTCGGCGCTGCCGGCGATGGCCTCGTTGAGCTTAGCCACATAGGTGTTGTGATGTTTGCCATGGTGGATTCCCATGGTTTGCGCGTCGATGTGCGGCTCGAGCGCGTCGAGCGCGTACGGGAGATCGGGGAGTGTGTGTGCCATGATGTTTTTTTAAAAGTTTCGCCGACCAATAGTCGCTTGGCCAAGCGGCAGACAAACTACCAATTTCGCCAATTTGCACAAGCCATATTCCCCTGCGCTTGGCCAAGCGGTGAGTAAAATGGCATGTTCACTGGGAAGCAATCACGTTTCCATTTGCTTGTGCATCTCCTGCGATTGGGTCACCGGAGGTTTTGCCGATGGTGTTACAGGCAACCAAGTGGCCCGTGCTGGTGCCGGTAAATTGTACGGCATGCTTGGCGATGGGAGTCGGACGGGTGTCGTGCAGTGTGTTGCCGATGAGGGTAACGTGGGCACAGTCAGCGACCGCCACGCCGATCGCGCCGTTGAGGAACTGGCTGCCGGTGATATTAATTCGATGACAGCGGCTCAACTCCAGTAGAGAGGAAAGGCCGGGTTGGCCGGTGTCAGTTTCGTCGTGAATACCGCAACCGGTGAATGTGATATCCTCCGAGCTCGTGATGCGCACGCCGGTTCCGTACGCGGTCGTGTGACGTCGAAAGGTGTTGCCGCTGACATTAATCAAGCGCGAATCCTCGATGAGTAAGTTACTTTGTTTGCAGGAATAAATGGTGTTACCACTCAATGCGATGCCGTAGCAACCGCTGAGGTGCACGTTGATTTCCTGACTGCCAATAACGTTGCCGCTGATGGCAAACAAACCGGGCGGGCGCGAAGCATCCCGTTTTCCCATGATGCGAATGTTCGCGCCGCCGGGCGAGTCGGTAGCTTGGATGGTGTTCGATGCGATAGTCACTTCGTTCACGCTCGCGCCCTCGGCGGTGGTGTCGATGTAAATCTCGGCGGTCGGTTGCGGCTCTGTTTTATGCGATTTGTGATTATTGTACTCGATGTCGTTGCCTGTGATTTGTAGGTTACGCACCTCCGATCGCTCAAGCCGGATGCCGCCCAATCGGTTGTAACTGAGATGGCAGTTGGCGATGTTGATTTGGTGCAGATTCACGCCATCAAGATAAACACCCACGCCGGTGTTGAAGTAAACGTGACAATGACTGATGAGTACATTTCGGCTGCGCTTTGTCAAATGAATGCCGTGCCGGCAACTCGTCACCAACACGCCCTCGAAAACCGACTGCATCGTCTCGATCAACTCAAAGCCATCCGCCTCCGCGTGCGCGCCTTCCACCTCGATATTGCGGATGATGGGCAGGCGCTGATGCGTGGATACGTTACCTTGGCGCGAGTCCGGATCGCCCGTGCCACCGTGAGTGCCGATCAAGCGAAACGCCGGCCCCTTGCCAGCCATCACAACCCGCGCCGTGCCCCCGGTACCGTCGACCCCCAGCGGCCCGCGCTTGGCCAAGCGAACTTCGATTGACCGTGTGATGCGATACGTGCCCGGCGGAAAATGCAGCATCCCGTCGCCCTCGTTTACGGCATGTTGAATGGATTCAGTATCGTCCGCGACACCATCGCCAACGGCCCCAAATCGAGTTACGTTACTCATGCCAACTTGACGAAATTCTCGAGGATCTTCAGCCCGACTTTTTGGCTTTTTTCGGGGTGGAATTGCGTCGCGAAAACATTATCTCTCCAGATGGCCGAGGCGAATTCCACGCCGTAACTCGTGCGGCAGACGGCGATCGAGCCGTCCTCCGGCTGCGGATAAAAGCTGTGTACGAAATAAACGTGGCTGCCGTTCTCGACGCCCTTAAAGATCGGGCACTCCGGCTGAACGATCTCGATTTTATTCCAGCCGATCTGCGGAACCTTCAGTCCTTGGCCAGCCGGGAAACGCACCACGCTGCCCGCAAACAGCCCCAGCCCGGCGGCGCGACTGTTGAACTCCTCGCTCCGCTCGAACATCGCTTGATAACCAACGCATATGCCGAGGAACGGCCGGCCGGTCTTGATGAACTCCCGCGAGGCCTCGATGAGTTCCTGCCGCTGCATGGCGTTGATGCAGTCGTCGAACGCACCGACGCCGGGCAGCACCACGGCCGAGGCGTCCTTCATCCCGTCCGGCGACTGCACCAAGCGCACGTCTCCGCCGACGAAGCGAAGCGCCTTATCCACGCTTCGCAAATTTCCAGCGCCGTAATCCAGCAGGGCGATCATTTAACGCGCTTGAGCCAGCCTTTTGGGTGGTGCGTGATGAGGAAGCGTTCGCAACGCTCTTGGTCGATCTCGAACTCCGGGTGCTGCGCCAGGTATTTCTCAAGCGCCGGCAACGGCCCGGGACGGCCTTTGCGGAACATGAATAGCTCGTCGATGATGCCGTCCTGCACAAGGCAGTAGCTGTCAATCGAGGTCATCGGCGCATAAATCTCGAGTTCCTTCGCGACGTGAGCCTCGGAGTGGTCGCTGTCGAGAATCACCAAAACCGGCCCAGTCGCCGCCTGGGCCATCGTGCGAATCTGCCCGGCGATTTCTTCCGACACCGAACTGCCGACCAGGTACGTCACCCGCGGGTGCGACAGGTCGTGCAACTTCTCAATGTCCACCGAAACGACCTTGCCGTCGGTGCCCATAAGGTCAAACAGCTGCGCGTAAAAATAAGCCGAGCCACCACGGTTCGTACCGCACTCGATAATGAGCGACGGCTTCACGTCGTGGATCGTTTCCTGGGCGATCCATAGGTCAAATGTGTTTTGCCAAATCGGTTTGCCGAGCCAGTTGCTCGTGCCGAAGTTGTTTGTCTTGGTGACCAGTTGGTGGAAAAATAGCTTCTCCACTGCACGCGCAAACAGCGCGTTGTAGAGAGAAATCACCAAGCTGCGAAGGCGCATGTACATATCAATTAAAACAGGCGGACAACCGCTCCCGCCGGGCGCGAACCGTATGGCCGAGGCCGCATAGTGGCAATACCTGTTTGCCATCGACATCCTTCGACCTAGCCGTGAAAAACCCCCTTACACAATCGCTGCGCTGCTGGCGCGAGTGGCGTCGCCAGCAAAAACTGCACGGCCGCTTCGCCTTCGCAGACGCCTGCATGAAGGCCAACCGCGTGGTTTTCCCAGCCCGAATCCACACCATGGTCGCGGCCAGAAGTCTAGCCAACGAAGCTGAAATCACGCAGACCGGGGACGCTTGGCAGGTGAGGTTGCGCGACAGTGGGCTAAGTTTTTTTTGGCCAAGTGAGCCTGATCAAAACCTGCACTTCGTCATCGAGCAGGAGTTCTCCGCCGCCAACCCTCACCACTACACCACCGCGCCAATCCGCCTCTCGCAGGAGAGCACCGTACTCGACGTCGGGGCGTGCGAGGGGCTATTCGCATTTCGCGCGCTCAAGGAGCGCGTGGCCAAGCGCGTGATTTGTTTTGAGCCAAGCGGGCGAATGGCCGGCCTGCTTCAACGCGGAGTCGAGGTCAACGGCTTGGCCGACGGCGTCGCCATCGAGCGCAGCGGTGTCGGCAGCCAGACCGGCCAAGCGCGAATGGTTGCCGGCGACAACCCGGATGCCGGTTATCTCGAGTACCTGCCAGGCGGCGGGTCGCATGCCGACGCCGTGCCGGTCACGAGTATCGACGACTACTGCCGCAGCCACCAGTTGGCGCTTGGCCCGGGTGACCTCATCAAGGCCGACGCCGAGGGTGCCGACCTCGACGTGTTGCTCGGTGCCGTGGAACAGATTCGCAACGGCGCACCACAACTCGCCATCACGACGTATCACGTCGATGACCACGCCGAGCGAATGATCGCATGGCTGAGGGAGGTCCGTCCGGACTACTCGCTCCGGCTCAAGGGGTTATCATTTTGGACCTCCAAGCCGCGCCCGGTGCTGCTGCAAGCCTCGACGCTTACATGACCGAATCACCTCCACTCATCGTCGGCTTGGGCGAGGCGCTTTACGACCTGCTCCCCGCCGGCCCGGCGCTAGGAGGCGCGCCGCTCAACGCTGCCGTCCAGTCGCACCAACTCGGCAACAACGCCGTAGTGGCCAGCCGTATCGGCGGCGACACGCTTGGCCGGGCGCTGCTCGACGACTTGACCAGACGCGGCATGGACACAGACTTCATTCAAACAGATAGTGACACCCCTACGGGCACGGTCGAAATCACCCTGTGCAACGGCGAGCCGGAGTACGAAATCATCGGCGACACGGCTTGGGACCGGCTCGCTTGGGACAAGTCGCTCGCCAGCTTGGCCAAGCGTTGCGACGCCGTTTGTTTTGGCACGCTTGGCCAGCGGCTTGAGCCGGCGCGATCGACGATCCAGCAATTCGCCACTACCGCCAGCCAAGCCGTGCGGCTGTTCGATCTCAACCTGAGGCAGGACTATTTCTCGACTGAGTTGCTCGAGGCCGGCTGCCGCGCCGCCTCGATCGTCAAGATGAACGAGGGCGAACTGGCCACCGTCGCCCCGCTGCTAGGCCTTGGCCAAGCGGAGGAAATCCAGCAGTTGATTGAGCATTTCGACCTCGATTTGTTCGTGCTGACACGAGGTAAACTCGGGACGGCACTGCACTCGGCGAACTCGGTCGTGGTTGGCCAGCCGGCGCGGTTCGCCCCAGACCCAAACGCCGATTCCGTCGGCGCGGGCGATGCCTGCAGCGCAGCGATCCTGCACGGGGCGGTTCGACGCTGGCCGCTTCAGCAGATGGCCGACTTGGCCAACCGGCTCGGGGCATTCGTCGCCTCGCGGAAGGGCGCCACGCCAGAGCTTCCTGCCGAACTGCTGCCGGACGCGTTTAGCTAATCTCCCTCTCCCTCAGAGAAAGGGCTGGGGTGAGGATGAAATCCGGCTACACTCCAGCTCTCGAGCCTATTGTCGGGCAGAAAAAAAACCGAGACAAGATTGGGCGCACCAGTCAGCCGGGCAGCAATGTTTCTGATGGCGTTTCACCCACTGACCCTGACCCTCTCCCCCATGGGTAAGAGGGAATGCCATGCGGCGGCTTCTCCGCTTTGCTCGACAAACAGTGCTGCCTCAGCTTGTTGAATGCACCATTCCCGCTTTACACCGAGGCGCATTGCAATCACTCTTCCCGCCTCGCGCGGGAACACCGCGTGCCTCCACGATGAGCAAGGACAAAAAAGACGAAAAGGATTCAATGGGAAAACTTGAGGAACTGTTTCTCAAGTCGCGGACCATCATGCTGTACGGCGAAATCAACCAAAAGGTGGCGCGCGAATTCTGCACCAAGCTGCAACTTCTCGCCTCCGAGTCGGACGATGACATTACGGTGTACGTCAACTCACCCGGCGGCCACGTGGAGTCGGGTGACAGCATTCACGACATGATCCGGTTCGTAAACCCGCGCGTGAAAGTCGTCGGCACCGGCTGGGTAGCCAGCGCCGGGGCACTCATCTACGCCGCCCCCCCGCTCGAGGATCGCTACAGCCTGCCCAACACCCGTTACATGCTGCACCAGCCAAGCGGCGGCGTCGGTGGCCAAGCATCGGACATCAGCATCGAGGCGGACCAGATCGTCAAGATGCGCGAACGGCTCAACCAGATTTTCGCCGACCAAACCGGCCAGCCGCTCGAGACAATCGCCAAGGACACGGACCGCAACTTTTGGATGACGCCGGAGGAGGCAAAAAAGTACGGCCTCGTCGGGAAAATCATCCAGTCGAAAGACGAGTTGTAAGCCGTATCCGCTCGCTACGGGTTGACTGGCGTCACCAGCCTGAAGAACCGCTCACGACTAACCCGGGGAGAGATCGTACGTGATACCTTCCCGCTCGTTTCTGGAAAGAAATTGCTCAACGGCTCCCACGCCTGATTCAGCGACGGGCTAGTTTCCAGCGAATAACTCCGCCTCTGCACTCCCGTAAAGCTCACCCGCAGCATACCGTTGGGCAAGCGCGTC
Organism: Verrucomicrobiota bacterium; assembly: GCA_030747575.1. GTDB lineage: Bacteria > Verrucomicrobiota > Verrucomicrobiia > Limisphaerales > UBA1096 > UBA1096. The sequence goes on from JASLKI010000034.1 coordinate 6,205, forward strand.
ATGGTCAGGACTAAATCGTCCACCGGCTTGACCAAGCCGGAGTTGTCGCTGCCGGGGCTGCCTCCGGGAATTACGCTGACCCGAAAACCAAGGTCGCTCTCTCTGTCCGCGGCCAGTGAAAAACCTTGGCCGTCAGCCTGCTCCGGCCACGGTGCGGCGTCATCGTACACCACGCTGAGCACCGGCGCACCAATCCCGGCAGACAACGTGATCGCCTCTCCCTCATTGGCCAGTTTGCCCTCGAAAATTCCGTTCACAACCAAGCCGGGATAACGGCTCTGCAGCGCCGCCCGGTTTATGCCGAGCAGAAAAAGTTCCCCGCTTGCGAGCATGCTCCCCTCGGGGAAAATAAAGCTGATACCGCTGCTGAAAAACAGGCCACTCAAGTCCAGCGTCGATTCGCCAATGTTTTTCAACTCGAGAAACTCGAACTCACCGGCGCTAACCCCCGCTTGGCCAAGCGGGTTGTACATGATCTCGTTGAACGCCAAGCCCGCGCGGAGGCCGGCCAAGTCCGGTTCGCCGGCGACGAACTCCACCGGCGGCGACCAGTGACTCCACGCCATCGTGCCGTTGCGCATCCGCACGCGGGCACGGTAAGTGCCGCCCTTGCGGATGATGCTTTGCGGGACAGCCACGGTCCCGACAAACTCATCAGCCTCCAGTTCCCAAACCGGATTAAGCTCGTACTTCCACGGTTGACCAAGCTCGAAAAACGGCGTCTTTGGATGGGACACCTCCGCCAGTCGCCACTGGATGCCGCTGAACTTTTTGTTGTTAGTCGACCGGCCCGGCTCGAAGGAACTGGTCTTGAAGCGCAGCTCGTTCAGCGCAAAACCGCCCGGCCCGTCGTAAGTGATCGTCGGCGTGTTGGGGATGTCGGTGAACTTGGCCTCGTACTCGAGGTAGTTATAGCCGTAACCGCGCGGGTCGCCGTCGCCAATGCTCCATCGTCCAGTGTCGGTATCGGTCATAAAACCGAGCATGTGCTGCATCATCCCCTCGTGATCCTTGCTCTTGAGCCGCCGTGACCACGTGCCGCCACGATTGCCCTGGCTCTTGGGTGAAACGTAAAACTGCCCGCGATGATTCCCCGCGGTCTTCGGGTGGTAATTCCACATGAATTGGTCGACGTCGACAAACGTCAGCGGATCGCCCGGCGGATTGATGAAGCGCGCGTGCTCCTCGATGAACTGGCCGATTTGGCCGCCAGTCGGCGAGGCATCATCAAGCAACAAATCGAGCAGTTCGCGCGCGCGGTTCTTGAACTCGATTTTGAGTATCTCGTGCCGGCTAAGGCAGCGTTCAATGTTGATCGATCCCTGCCAATGTGTCTCCGGGATAATCAACATGTCCAGATCCCAAGGCACCGGATACCAATGATCGTCCGGATGATGGTAAAACACCTTGTTCCACCCTTCTCGAATATCCACGTTACTGATGATCCTGTTCACGCAGCGAAACGTGTAGTACGTCGGCAGATGAAGATGATCGCGCCACCACTGGAGAGACTGCGAGCGACTGTAGCCACTGCGGAAGCTATTCCAGTCCGATGAACTGATGGATTGCGTCGGGCCTTGGTTTCGCTTGTCGCCGTTACCGCTCTCAATCTTATATACATTACCATCAGGCAAGCCGCGCTCATCGAGAAACCGACTGTCAGTATGCTCAACGCACAGGTAGAGGCCCCATAGGTCACCCTCGTATTGGGCATTGCGCGAACCGGTCGGCGCCTCCTCAGTGTCGTCAATTACACGAAAATGGATGAAGTGAGTCTGGGGCGCCAAACCACCGGCCAAATTGTACAACTTGAAACCGATTGCCTCCTCCATCCCGGCCATGCCGCGATTGATCGGCATCCACGGTGCAGCACATCCATTAAGGTTGATCGTCTTCTTTGGTTGCTTGTACTTTTTTCCGTAATTATCTCGCGCCTGAAAACCATGCGCACGGTTAAAATACAGGCGCCATTTATTCTTCCCCGAAACGTAGGTGGAAAACTCCCCTCGATTCCGGAACTCGATATGATCATAGACCTTGCCGTCGTAAACCAACGTCCCCTTGAAATGCACCGTGTCGAATGAGCCATTGTATTGCGAATTGGTGACGTCATTGCTATTTGCAATCAGATGGTAAGTCGGCAGCGACTCCATTACGCTTGATGGGAAGGTTTCCTTTTGTTCGCCCACACGATTCGAACCAGCCCAAGCCGGCATGCCATTATAACAGAAGTAGGCGAAGTTTGGCTGTTCATCGTCGGCATAGGGCATAGTCACCGAGTTGCCCAGCTTATCTTCAACCCGGATTCGATATCGCACGAGGGTGCGGTGCTTCTGTACACTTCGCGGAATTAACGCTGAAAAAATAGAGTCATCCAGTGCAGCATCTCCATTCGACCCCTCATCTGCCATCGGTAACTCCAACCACCCTTTTTCATAGCTCCCGTCAGTTTTCCGGATATAACTCCCGGGCTGAACCGCTTGATAATACAGTGTCACTGAGGCGACTCCATCGGGATCAGTGATCTTGGCTGAGACGCGCAACGGTTCATTCGCGCGCGGCTGCTTCGGCTCGTGCTTGACCTGTCGGGTTTGCGGTGGCGCGTTGACAGTGTACACAGAATTAACTGCAGCGGGAGTCGGTGTTCCCGAAACTTCACCGGGATCGGGTGTGCTCAACTCCGCATCGATCGAGAAATCGCTGCTACCCAAAGTGGTGTTCAGAGCATGAATCGCAATGATGTTTTTGCCCGGTTGTAGGAGTTTATCCGGATTCGAAATCACGACCTCCTCCCATGCAGCCTCGTGGCTATTCGCAAACGAGTTGTAACGGAGTACCCCTCCAGGAACGCTAACGCGCGCGACTTCCTTGTCGTTGATCCATATCACAGCACCATCATCTACGTATACGCGCAATGACAAACGCGCCGGAATCTCGTTTGCCTTCACATCGAATACCCGGCGAAGATATACTGACGAAAAGTTGTTCTGCATCGAGATTGTAGTGCTGTCGTCGCCATCGCCGTAGCCAATTGGCGCTCGACCGCTTTTCCATGTGTTGTCTTCGTTGAAATCAAGCTTTCGCCAGGCGGATCTCGGTGAAGACGCCTCACTACTGCCTGCGCGGTAGCGCCAGCGCGATTGGCCGGAAGCAATGAAAGTGACAGGTTCACTGGCAGATGCCCGAAGACCAGAAGAACGCCATGAACCGCCCAGGTCGTTGTTGAGTGAGGGATGAATCAACTCCATCGAACTGCCTGCGCCACTCGCCGCCGTTGGCCAGGGAAAACCAGAGCCGTAGTCCACCCGGTCAACACTCTGATTCACCGCGTCCCGCAGCGTAAGCACTTCCCCGTTCGAGAGCCGGTTGATGTAAGGCCCGAACACAACTGACGCGCTGAGTTTAAACTTGCGCCGAAGTTCCGCCGGGTTTTCAGCGATGACCAGATAGCCGCCTGACTCAAGAGACGTGTTCGCCGGAAAGGTGTATTTTATGCCGTTGGAAAAACGCCAACCAGACAAGTCGATATTTTTTCCGCCAGCGTTATGAAGTTCGACAAACTCAATCGCATCCGTTTTCGGATCGCCGTCATAATGAATCTCATTGATTACGACCTCGCCCAGAACCGTGCCTGAGCAGATGAGCGCAAGCACAGCAATGGTTCGAATCTCAAAATAATTCATCGGTGCGCTAAGGGTTGGCCGGAGTCACCAACCTGAAAAACCGCTCAGGACTAATCCGCGGAGAAATCGTGCGTGACACCTTTTCGCTCGTTTTTGGAGAAAAATTCCTCAAGGGCTCCCATTCTTGATCAAGTGCCAGACTCGCTTGCAGCGAATAACTCCTCCCCTGCACCCCTTCAAAACTCACCCGCAGCATGCCGTTCGGCAAACGAATGAGTTCCAGTTTCAAACCGCTCTCTTTATCGTGGGGATCAGTTCCAGCGGCGTACTCTTGCAAGTTGGTCAAGCGATCCGCATCGGCATCAAGCAACGCATCGCCAGCGTCCTGCGAATCGAATCCTTGAGCCATCTCCCAACTATCGGGCATGCCGTCGAGGTCGCTGTCCTTCTCGTCTCCTGGCTTGGCCCAATTGCGCGACGTGTTGCCGAAGGCAGACAAGTTGATGCGCTGGATCGGCACACCTCCCTGCCCTGGCATCACTGGCCATGGAGCGGTGCTGCTGTACTTCACCTTCTCTACAAGGATGTACGGCACGAGGCCAATGTTCGGCGGCAGCGTCTGCGGCGAGTCCGGCCGCAACAACTGCACACTCTCGCCCGCGTTGTTAAGCCTGCCATCAAATGGTCCAAACACCTTTATTGACTTGTCGAGTTCGTACTGTGTGCGCAATTGCGACAGCTCGACACCACCCACGAACAACGACTCGCCCGCCGGCAGCATGAAGCCGGGTGGGAATGTGAACTCGATCGCATTAGCCAGCTCCCAAGTGTTGCTCGGATTGGCCGGATCAAAAAACGGCACGGTCACATCGGAAATATTTTTTAAGACCACGTACTCGGCAAAGCCCTCGACTGGTGCGTACATGATTTCGCTAATAACAACCGGACCAACCAATGGACCGGTGTTTGGCGCACCTTTTCCAGCACGGAATGACGCCGTAAGCGAGGGATGCTGCCCTGCTCGAACAGGCGAACCAAGTGACAGGTCAACCATCGCAACAAACGGTCCGGTGCCATCCGGAAAACGACCGAGCGACACACCGTTGGCCGACGGTCCGAAGTCAATCTTGTCCGCAAAACGTGCCGGTGCGCCGTCCAGATCAACCTCGGTGAGCCAGACCTCGTCTCCGCGAGCGGAACTCAACGAAAAACCGCTGTCGCCATTCTCGGTCAGGAAAGACTGTTCGTAAAAAACGACATAGCCGCCTGGCGAAATAGTGGTGTCATCCGGGATGCGGTATTTGCGCAGGTTGTTAGCGCTGTCGCTGAGGAACCATCCACCGATATCGACCGCCACTTGACTTAAGTTGTGCAGCTCAATGGCATCCTCGAGCGGCAAGTCGGAGTGCGCCAGCACCTCGTTGATGACGACCGCTGGCGCCCGACCAATTCCATCTCCCGGTGTGCCCTGGTAGCGAATGCTTGAGTTCCAGTTGGCCGGATTGTTTAAGTCGAGGCGCGGGTCGATTAACTCTAGCGAACTACCGTTGCCATCGGCACGACCGGGCCATGCGCCGCCGTCGGCGTAGTTCACCAAGAAGACCGAGTCGCCGTTGGCGTCAATCAGTGCAATTGTCTCGCCTCCGTTTTTTAAACGGCCTTCAAACTCGCCGGTGGCCAGTCGGATGCCCTCCGTGCCGTATCGTGAGAGGAACGACTCGCGATTTTTTACCACGACGATCCGCTCCCCCGCCGCGAGAGTCACGTTGCCGAAGCGGTACGTGATGCCGCGATCAAACTGTGCATCACGTAAATTCACCTCACTACTGCCGGCGTTAAGCAACTCGACATACTCGAACGCGTCACCGCCGATCGGATTGTACATGATTTCGCTCAAGCTCAAATTGCCCTTGAGCGGCGACACGGCGGAGGGATCGATCAACATGGCGTAGTCAAAGCCGACTCGGATCGACTGCGGCTTATCCGTCGCTAGGAACAGACCGCCGGTGATCGCCGATGTGTCGGCGGCAATCGTCTCGCGGTGCAATTCCTCCCATGCTTCATCAACCTTCCATTCGAACATCAGCGTGCCACCCTCGCGTACGATTCGCACCGCGATCTGCTCGAGCGAAACTGTCTGCGTCTTGAGCGTGGTGACAGTGCCACTACGACCCACCTTGCGAACCATTAACTTTGTTCCGTCGTTGAAGCCAACGGTGTAGCGCATCGCGCGCGACCCCTCGCCAATCACCGTCATCAGGCCGGTGTCGTAGTCTCCGTACTGTCGCGAAACCAAACGCAGCTTTGTCTGCAATGCCCAGTCGGACTTGGACGGCAACGGGCGGTTGATAAACGGGTACTGCGGATTGGCCTTGGCCAACGGCT
>JASLKI010000035.1 GCA_030747575.1 Verrucomicrobiota bacterium
CTGTTCCCACCAGGCGAACCATTGGCCGCCAGGAAAGGCATCCCCGCCCTTGGCCGCACAACTGATGTCGGGGCGACCATCGCCATTCACGTCGCCAAAACCAGTGTAATGCGAGGCACCAGGAGCATCGCCTCGGGCAAAAACGTGACGAACCCAGCCCTTGGCCGTGTGGGGGTTTGTGGGGATCTCCAGCCAAGTCAAAGAATTCGGGATGGAGGTTTTCTCTGCAGTGCGACCGGAGTTGGCGATAAGGTCAATCCGACCATCCAGATTTACATCTCCTGTAATAAGGCAGTGAGTGCCGAGGATTACATCATCTATCGTGCGGTATTCCCACGGGCCGCCAAGCGGCTTTGCCGGACACTCCAACCAGAAGACCGTATTATTCGAGCCGATAAAATCCTGATCGCCATCCCCGTCAACATCCATCAGGCAGCTGTGGATGCAGGCGCTTCGGGGCTTGTTGCGGGATTGCCCGGAACCGAAAGCGTGTAGCGTGTGCCCCCTCCATTCGGGGCCCTGAAAGAGGATAACTTTGCCATCAAGAGAAGCGATCACATCCATCTGATCGTCGCCATTCCAGTCAGCGGCCACGGCTGAGTTGATGATGCCGGAGGATTCTACAATGATGTGTTTTTCCCATTGCGCACAAACGGCGAATGGAAGAGCAAGGAATAGAATACAAATGTTTCGCATGGTCAATCAGCTCCGAGTGAAGAGTTAGCTTGGTTAGTCAATGTGCAGTCCACGCATGGAACCTGTGCTAGTGGCGAACTTTTCCTCTGGCATGCCCATACTTTGCATCAAGCTGACAAACAGGTTAGGTAGCGGATAGTTACTGTTGCGGTCGAAGGCCAAATGTTGCCCGTGTTTCAGGCGGCCACCCGCAACGAGCATCGGCATATTGGTGGTAGTGTGCTTGTTCGCGTCGCCAAAATTGCTACCGTACATCACGATAGAATTTTTCAGTAGACTGCCTTCCACCTCCTCAACACTATTTAACCCTCCAACCAACTCGCCAAACAGTCTCATCTGCGAACGGTCGATGGCATCCAGTTGCTCAATTTTTTCCGGGTTCATGCCGTGATGCGACAGGTTATGATATCCGTCGGTGATGCTTGTTCCGGAGACCTTGATTGCGGGAGAGTTGTTGCCGTCAAGCAGAAGAGTGATGCTCCGGGTAGAATCAGTCTGAAACGCCAATTTCACCATCTGGTACATCAGGCTAGTCATCTGCATAAAGGCGTTCCGGTTGGAGGGATCAGTAGGCATACCGACTGGAGCTGGCGGCTTCGGTTTGCGCTCCCAAGCGCGAGCCATAACTAGACGTTGCTCCGCATCGCGTACCGCTGTTGTGTACTGTTCAAGACGATCGCGATCCGCAGCACTTAGGCGTCTCGTCAGCGTCTTAGACTCCTGCGCTAGAGTGTCCATTATACTCTCGCCTAAATGTAGTTTTCGCATCTGCCTCTCAACCTCATCTTCCGAGCCTTGCAAAAATAATTTACGATAAACCGACGAGGCGCTGTTTTCGCAGGGAATCAGCACTCCGGCATCGGTCCATGACAGACTGCGTCGACCTACGTTTGCGTTGACACCGAGCGTAAGCGACGGGAATCGTGTTAGGTGGCCAATTTTCCCGGCGATAAATTGATCAAGTGAGATGGAGTTCCTAAAACCACCTCCCCCTGGGTGCGGAGCGCAGGTAAGGAACGAGATATCTGACGAGTGAGAACCGTCCACGCCAGGGTGCGACACACCACTCAAGACCGTAAAATCGTCCCGATGCTTCCGCAGCAAATCAAGGTACGGCGACAACTCGTAATTGCGACCACTTTCAGCAGGAAAGAATCGATCCGATAACAGACCGAGGTTGTTGCAAACAGCGAAAAATCGCCTTGGAGACTTCGATTGCCTGGCGCGTGCAAAAACCGGTGTCATCGCCTCCAACAAAGGCAGAGCCATTGCGACGCCGGCTCCACGCAAGAATGTACGGCGATTCAATGTGCGACAATCGGCGATGTGCGGCCCCTTCATGTCTGTTCAGATTTTACTGTCCCCAGCATAGAATACAACGCCTGTTATTGCATCATTTGTGAAGAAATAATTCACTTTGAATGATCCCGTGTATGAGCGATCGCACTCCGTAATTATTGTATGCGCACTGGTCAAGAATCGACTCAACAGCCGCTCGATCACCAAATGTCACAGGCGCGCCGGTCGCGTATACGACCAACCGATTAACCAGGTTTCGCGCAATCACCCGTTCGTTGTTCAATAGTAACCGTTTTAATTCTGAAATGTTTTCGAATGATTGACCGTTTTCCAACTTTCCCGAGCAATCAATTGGCTTGGCCAGTCGGAATTTGAATGCGTGTCCGTTTTTGCCTATTCCCTTTATACGGTCGCCCTCCTTCCCCAAGGAACGGTAACGATCGCGCCATCCTCCTGCCACATCAAAACTCTCCAAAGCAAAGCCGACCGGGTCAAACTTGCGATGGCAAGCCGCACAGGACTCTACGTCACGATGCATGTCGAGTTGCTCGCGAATGGTCGTTGCGCCGCGAGTGTCCGGTGTGATCGCCTCAACCCCCGATGGCGGAAGCGGAATATGAACTCCCATAATCCTCTCCATCACCCAAGCGCCACGCACAACCGGCGAGGTCGTGGTGCCGTTGGCAGTCACTCTAAGCACGCTTGCCTGCGTTAATAAGCCACCCCGTAATGATCCCTTCGGTATCGCAACCTTACGCAGATTGATCCCCTCGATTGGCTCGAGTTGGTACAGTTTAGCCAAGCGTTCGTTCACAAAGGAAAAATCGGAGTCAACCAAATTTCGTGCTGGTAGATTCCCCGTGATCAACTCATTAAAAAAAGCGCGTGTTTCGAATACTGAAGCTTCAGTCAATTCGTCGTCAAGGTAGTAGTTTGGATACAGCACTGCGTCCGGGGCGTTGGCTAGAATATCTCGCAAATCAAGCCAACAATCGAGAAACGGATTCACAAACCTGGCCAACTTGGCATCGTTTAGTAGGCGCTCCGTTTCCTCGTGCAAAGTCTCCGGCTTGGCCAAGTTTTGCGCCTTCATAAGCTCCATATCAGGCGGACTATTCCACAGGAAAAACGAGAGTCGCGAGGCGATTTCCCCATGCCCAAGCGGCCCTGGGATCGCATCGATAAACAGAAAATCAGGCGAACACAAAATTGCTGCGCATGCGGCAACGATTGAGCTGGTGAAATCCTGCCCCAGCATTTGGCTGCGCTCAAAAATAGCAAGGTAGGGGCCAGCGTCCGAGTCTTCAACCGGCCGCCGAAGCATCCGTTTCATGAAACCAAGCAACAGCTTACGCGCATCCCGTTTAACCTCCAGCGGCAACAAGAACACTTGGCCGCCATCGAGCTTAAATGGCATATCACCAGCCACGGCTCGGAAACTCGCTGGTGGCCATTCGTCGTGCAGAGGACCTTCCAACTCCAGCCAGTTCAAAGCGAAACCGGGGACGCCTTCGGGGGTCGCGTTGGCGTTGCCGCTCCACCCGGGCCGGGTGCGCACCAACCGAGTGGCATCCGGCCGGATGATGTCGTTCTTTTTCAACACCACTTCGCACTCCGAGATGCTTGGCTCCGGGAACGAATCATAGACTGCAAGCCATCGGCTGTCGCCGTTGCGCGATACGGAATAGAGTGTGATCGGCTCGCTACGGATGCCGGGAAACGCCAACGTCCGACTGGGCCTCCACCACGCTTTGTCGCCTCCCGTCAACCCATGGTCGTTACCACCACTCGCACCATTTGGGCCCGCGAGAAACGTATACGTCTTCATTCGAATCTTATACCGGCCGTCGATCGGCACTCGTACCCTGGTAAAGTCGTACTTGGTCGTCGCTGTATATGTCCCGGAAACAAAGCCGACTGCCTCTCGATCGCGCACCTCTGGATTCGATGGTCCCACGGTTACGGGCTGGTTGCCCCGAATTATTTCTGGCTGTGGAATAGTGCCGAGCAGGGGGATCGACGCACGAGTGGCAGCCGTCTGGATGTTCGGCTTCCAACGCAGCGCGCTGATCATTCCCCCCTCTTCTCGGGCATAAAATTTTTGCGTACGCGATTCATGTGCCACCGTCTGCAGAGCCACCCGAACTGCATATTGCGCAACCTCGTAGAATTTTGAAATTTGCACGTGCGACATATCGAGTCGCTCACCAACTTTGTTGAATAAATGTGCCGTTCCATCCTCAGGCAACATATCGGCCACGAGTAGCCAGGGTGCTGACAAGCCATCGCGAAGCGAATTCTCAAACTCAAACCGGTTCAAACGGCGCACCGTGGCGCGGCCGAACTTGGCCACGCGATCCTGCGCCGCTTGAGCAAGAACGGGTGAAAGAGAGCTAAAAAAAGTCGCTAATTCATCTTGCTTCGGGCGGCGCTTTTTTTTCGGTGGCATTTCACCGTTCTGCACCTTGTCATGAACCAGCACCCACGCGTCATACGACACACTGTTGCCCAATTCGAAGTCAAGCGATTCCAAATCCAAGTTTCCTTTCTGCATCTTCTGATCGTGGCAGTCGAAACAATGGTTTTCCAAAAAGGAGTGCAACGCCTCCGGCTTCGCCCAGACAGACACTCCGCTGAACAGGACCGCCATAAAACACGAAATTTTAAAAATAATGTTCACTCCTTAACGGATGATTTGAATGAAGTTTCCAATGTGGGAAGGTATGAAATTGTTCATGATTATACCTCCTCTTACGCAACCAACTCCTTAATCACCTTCCCTCCAAACTGGCTCAATTGCTTGTAACGGCCGGCGTGGAAGTAGGTGAGCTTGTTGTCATTAAGCCCAAGCAGGTGCAGCAGCGTGACATGTAGATCGCGGATTGGATGGACGACTTCGGCCGCTTCTGCGCCAATTTCATCGGTCGAACCCACGATCGCCCCCTTCTTCACACCACCGCCAGCCATAAGCATCGTCATGGCATCGATGTTGTGCCCCCGGCCTAGCGCGTAAACGCCGCCGCGACGGTTGTTGTCCGGGGTGCGGCCGAATTCACCGGTCCATACGACCAACGTGTCCTCAAGCATCCCCTTCTCTTTTAGGTCCTTGATCAGGGCAGTCATTGGTTTGTCCACACTCTTGATCCGAGAAGAATGACCGCGCTCAAGATAATCGTGGCTATCCCAGCCGCCCGAAAATATTTGCACAAAACGAACCCCCTTCTCGACAAGGCGTCGGGCCATCAGGCACTGCCGACCAAACCCTGCTGTTTCCTTTTGATTCATCCCGTAGGCTTCGCGGATGTGCTCAGGCTCGCTCTTTAGGTCAATGACGCCGGGCACTTCCATCTGCATGCGGTAAGCCAACTCGTAGCTCTCCATGCGTGCGGCAAGATCGGCATGTCCGGGATGCTTTTTGGCGTGGCGTTGATTAAGAAAAGCCAGCTCATCAAGTGCCTTGCGCTGATGATCACGGGTCTTGTGCTTGGGTGCTTGCAAATCAAGGATCGGTGAACCGCTCGACCGCAGCCGCATGCCCTGATAATGCGCAGGCAAAAAGCCGTTGCTCCAATTGCGTGAACCGCCCTGTGGCATGGCCAACTCGGTCATCACCACGTAGCCGGGGAGGTTTTGATTTTCCGTTCCGAGCCCGTAATTGATCCATGAACCCAAAGCCGGGTCGCCTCCCAGGCGACTGCCGGTGTTCATATGGAAAAGCGCCTCAGGATGGTTCAGAGACTCGGCCTGACATCCACGGTAGTTGCAAAGTTCATCGGCCACCTCGGGCAAATGGGCCCACTGGTCACTCATATCCAACCCCGACTGGCCGACCTTGCGCGACCTGAACGGACTGCCGACATAAAAACGGAATCCATTTGCTAAACCCGCCGTTCGCTTTGATTCCAGTTTGTGTTTTGCACTGAGCGCTGGCTTCGGATCAAATGTGTCCACCTGACTCGGCCCACCTTCCATAAAAAGCATAATCACCGCCTTGGCCTTAGGCGTGTGCATCGGCTTCTTTGGAGCCAATGCTCCGGCGGTCTCTTTTGCCAACAGGTCGGTCATCGCCACCGAGCCCAATGATGAACCGAGCCCATAAAGGAAATCGCGACGACGCAGGGTGGCTGTGTTCGGGGAGAATGGCGCGTTCATATCAGTAAATATAAATGAATTCGTTAGAATTGAAAAGTAACAGGCACAAATCAGCCAGTGCGCGTGTAGAGCCATTTACGTCACCCGGTTTTTTGTCGGGCACATAACCCTCAAAAACAGGGAGAATCTCCTCATACTCAAAAGGTTGACCTGTCAGTTCCTCCACCAACGAACGCGTAATGTACTTGGGGTATTCCACTTTCTCAGGCTGATGCCTTGCATGGTAACCCTGCATTCTAATCACGTACTGCTCAAGCCGCTCCCACTCCACCTTATCCGGCACACGGCCGAAGACTAGTTGCACTACGCGTTTGACCTGCATATGCAGCGTGTCCGATTCCTTTTCCGCACGCAGGGCCAAAGCGATGGCGCGATCACTCATAACCTGACTGTTGAGCAACGTAAAAGCCTGCGGAGTAACCGCCGCTGAGTCACGCTCCTCACAGGAGTCATTGGGGTTGGGCTGGTTAAACAGCTCCAGGAAAGGATTGGCCTGGCCACGAACCCGGTATGCATAGATCGTGCGCCGATTGCGTTCACCCGGAGTGCGTGAAGGCTGGTAGGCCGGCGAGAGGGAGAACTGAATCATGCGGGGCTGCAGCGCAACCTCCATGTTAATCTCAGGCATCACTGGAAACCCACCCTGAACATGGCTAAGTTCCCCCGTAGCGACCAGTAAACTATCACGCATTTCTTCAGCCGTAAGACGGCGAGGCAGATGATAGGCAAAGAGAGAATTGTCCGAATCTTCATTTTTCAACTTATCTAACCTGGGGTGACTCCCGCTTTGGCGGTAGGTGGCTGAGAGCATAATCATCCTGTGCAGTCGCTTGAGTTTCCAGCCGTGTTCCATGAAATCGGCTGCGAGCCAGTCAAGCAATCCCAGGTGAGTCGGCTTGGCTCCCTTGGATCCGAAGTTGTTGGGGTTGCCGGCCAACGGCTTACCAAAATGATGCTGCCAGACGCGATTGACAACAGAACGGGCTGTTAACGGGTTTCTCGGGTCGACAATCCACTTGGCCAGGGCAAGCCGACGGCCCTGTAACTGGCCGGAAATCTCGTAGGGATCAGGATTCTTTGTCGATACCGGGACAGCTAGGGCACTCAACACACCCGGAGTGACCTCCGCCCCCGGTGACTCCAAGGCACCCCCCAATAAAATACGACTTGCCGGCAAGATCTTTTGTCCGGACTCCTTGGGAAGACGCATGGAGCGCGCGTTAAGGCTCTTGGGGGTCGAACCATTGTAGACGCCCTGCACAATCGGCTGGTAGCGTTCCAGTCGGCGTTTCCAAATCCACTCATCCTGCCGGCGTACTTTTTTGCGACCCTGCTCCTCTGGCGTGAGGCCCACGTGGCGCGGTGGCTTCTCTTTAACAGGCAAATCCTTGCGAGCATTCTCGTTGAGGTACTTCTTACCGTGTTCCTCAAACCATTTTCGCGCGGCGGACTCCTGTTTATTGTAAAGCGCGTTGTGCTTTTCCGTGGCAAACTTGAGTAACCGTTGCGTGGCAACGCGGCCTTCCTTCAGACCGATGATATTTTCGCTCTTAAGAAACGGTGCTGGTCGCTCGGCCAATTGAGTGCCGGCGAAGGCAGCGTACATGCGGTAGTAGTCGCGCGTGGGCAGTGGATCAAACTTGTGATCGTGACACTTGAAACAGCGCATGGTCGTGCTGAGGAATGTCTGGCCAACGGCGTTGACGACGTCATCGAGATAAATCTGTCGGGCCTGCGGGGCGAGTGTCATCGCCGGATCCCACGGGCCCATGCGAAGGAACGAGACGGCCACGAGCAGCTCTGGGTTGCGATTCCCCTCCGATTGCTGTTCCCACAGTTCATCCCCTGCAATTTGCTCGATAACAAACTCGCTGTACGGCTTGTCGTTATTAAAGGCGCGTATAACGTAGTCGCGATAGCGCCAGGCGTTGGAACGTTCGTAGTCGTTTGAATAGCCGCCTGTGTCAGCGTAGCGGGCGACATCCAGCCAATGCTGCCCCCAGCGCTCGCCGTAGTGTGGACTAGCCAGCAGCTCATCAATGAGCTCATTCCAAGCACTACCCGAATCCTTGTCCCACTGAAGACGAAATTGATAAATCTGGAAAGGGGTGGGAGGTAGCCCGGTGAGATCGTAGTAGGCTCGTTTTACTAGGGAACGAAAATCCGCCTGAGGAGCCGGTGCAAATCCCGTCGCCCTAAGTTTGCGCCCGATAAAGGCATCCACGGGATTATCCGCACCTGCCGGCTGTTTAGATTTAACAACCGGCTGGAATGCCCAAACGTCCTGGGGCTTGTAACGGCGGTATGTCCAGTCATCAGAAAGCCCGCCACTTGTCTCAACCAACATCCCTTCAGAGGTAACCGGCTTGGCGCGTTCCTCGGCAATATAACTCGCCTGTGTTTTTGCATCCGGCCAATGTGCACCCAGTTCAACCCAACGCTTTAGTGCGGAAAGTTGTGTCGCTGAAAGCTTATCGTTCTCCTTGGGCGGCATGACAGCCCAATCATCCTCGTGCTGACGAGTGGCCGCTAAATAAAATGGACTCTTTGATGGTTGACCGGGAACAAGTGAAGGTTCTTGGCTTTCGCCACCCTTGAGCAAACCAGTCCGCGAAGTAAGGTTCAGTTCCCCCTTGATCTTCTCAGAATTCTCACCATGACACGCAAAACATTTACTGCTTAAGACTGAACGAACCTTAAGGGTAAACAAACGCTCTCCTTCCTGCTTGGCATCTGCTTGTAGAGAAACCTTACAGACAAAAAAAAGCAAAAGAATTGCAATAACCCTCATAAACCGTACCGCCCATTAACACGTTTATGGACTCTATTTCAAGACCTTTAGCTTGAGGTCCTTGAAGTAGACAATCATGCCCGGGTCATGAAGTTGAAGTTGAATCATGCCGTTCTTAAGACGTTTAGCCTGTGGAAGGTGCTCAGTGAATTCACTGGAAAGTTTACTATTAATGTAGAGCTTGAAGTTGTTGCCCTTGGCGATGATGTGTACGGAGTTCCAATCGCCCTTCTTAATATCATCCGCGCTTAGCGCATCCTCAATGGATGTGATAGTGGGTTTATCATCCTCACCAATCACCAGCCTGTCACCACGAAAGCAGCGATGCTCTTTGCGCCCGGGGGTATGAAAGTCCCAAGCCCCCATCACGTTTTTGCCTATACCGAGATGACCCAGATCCGCATGATAACTTTGAAAATCGCGTTTACGGGTTTTGTCCACAATGGCGCGGATACTTACCCCACTGTTGCCCTTATCGGGAAACCGGTAGCTAAACTTCATCTCAAGATCGGCCACGTTCTTATTTGGGCTGTATGTGAGATAACCTCGCCCCTTGTCGCCATCACCCACAATCATGCCGTCCCGTACTGTCCACGCCGGTGCAGTCTTCGCAGGTGTCGCCTCCCAGCCCTTGAGTGTCTTGCCGTCGAAGATGGAAATAAACCCGTCCTTGCCCACCGCCTGCGCGGTGGCTAGGCCCAATAAGAAAAGCAAACTGGCAGTGATGGTTTTCATGGCGGAAATAATCGGCGCCAATTTAACGGGCACCCGGTGGTTTAGGCAATCAATTCCTTGATGACATTGCCTCCAAATTGACTGAGCTGCTTGTAGCGACCAGCGTGTAAGTAGGTGAGTTTGTTATCATCCAAACCAAGTAACTTCAGCAGGGTAACGTGCAAATCACGCAGTGGATGAACCACTTCAACGGCTTTAGCCCCAATCTCATCTGTGGCGCCAATCGTGTGGCCAGCCTTAACGCCACCGCCGGCCATCCAGACATTCATCGCCTCGGGATTATGGTCACGACCGTATTTGATGCCACCGCGAATTCCATTGTCGGGTGTCCGGCCGAACTCACCCATCCACACGATCAACGTCTCATCAAGCATGTCACGTTGCTTGAGGTCCTTGATCAAGGCTGCGATGGGTTGGTCCACGTTGTGAATACGCGATGCGTGTGCCTTGGCAATGTAATCGTGACTGTCCCA
>JASLKI010000036.1 GCA_030747575.1 Verrucomicrobiota bacterium
CTTGGAACTCGTCGGCGACTGGCGTACCTCGGTCACCGCGCCGGCGAGCAGCAACACCATGCGGTCGTTGTCGTACATCGAGTCGATGAGCTTAGCCAAGTCGGCCTTCGCCTGGCCAAGCCGGCTGGGCGAAACGTCGGTCGCCTGCATCGACGCCGACACGTCGAGAATGGCGACAATGAACCGCCCACTCTCCAGTTTGCCGGCGAAATACGGGCGGGTCAGCGCGAACACAGCCAGCGCCAGCAGGATCAATTGGATGACGAGCAGCCAGTTGTGCCGGAGTTTTTGGAACGGAGAACTGGCCTGCGTCTCGTTGAGAAATCGCTGCCAGAGGACGGTGCTCGAGACCAGCCGCGCCACTCGCCGACGCTTGAGCAGATAAAAAACAACGACGACCGGCAGCGTGGCCGCAAACGCGAGCGCCTCGGGCGTGAGAAAATTCATCGCCACATGCCCCCGGTTCGCATGGCCTTGAGCAGCAGGTCGTCGATCGGCGTGTCTGAGCGCGCCAACTGGTAGCGCACGCCGCGCGCACGGCAAAACTCCTGAAGCCGCTGGCAGTAATTTTGCACCGTGGCCCGGTACGCCTTGAGGCGGTATTTGCCGAAAGTAACCTTCTGCTCGGCACCAGTCTCGGAGTCGATCACCTTCAGGTCGCCATAGGCCGACGGCTCGAGTTCCTCCGGCGAGAGGATTTGCACGGCGTGAATCTCGGAGCCGTGATGAGCCAGCGACTTTAGCCCCTCCTCGTAACCGGCGGGGGCGAGAAAATCGCTGAGGACGACCGACACGCCGGGCGCGCGGTGCTTCATCGCGCCGCGCCGCAGTGCCTGATTGAACTCCGCCTTACCGGCGGCTTTCAGCTTGGCCAAGATTTCAAAAAAACGGATCGACGATTTACGGCCACGCACCTGCCGCAACTCGCCGACTAGGCCCACTTGATCGTCGCCCAGCGGGAACGGCTCAACGGTGACGCGGTCGAACCCACACAGCGCCACGTAGCCCACGGCGGCGGCGACTTGGCGAGCGAAGTCAAACTTGGGCACCTGACCAAACGACATCGACTCGCTGGCATCGAGAAAAATGGTGACAGGAAGTTCGCGCTCCTCCTCGTAGAGCTTGAGGAAAAGGCGGTCGAGGCGGCCGTAGAGATTCCAGTCAATGCGGCGCAGATCGTCGCCGGGGACGTAGTTGCGGTAGTCGGCGAACTCGACCGACTGGCCGCGCGCGCCGCTGCGGCGCTCGCCCTTTGCTGTGCTCTTGGAACGGCGGCGGGCGAGCAGCTGCAACTGCTCTAGCCGTTTCAACAAATCTGGGGATATCAACGCCGCCATGACCTCGGAATCAACCGCGCCGAATGCTCACCGGCAACGGGCAAAATGGCAAGGCCAAGAGGTGGCTGGAACCACGGCTTGAAGGCGAACCAGGAGGGCCACCCCTTGGACTCCGTCACATGAACATTCCAGCCGTCGTGAGCAGCAAATTCCTTCACCGACCCTTGCACACCGAACAGGACGATTGACGATCCGTCATACAATGGAGTGCTCGCCAAAGGGTCGCAACCGGAGAGTGGTATTCGAATAAAGGAGGATTTGTTGATCATCTGGGCGGTTGGAGATGTAGATATATTCGCCGGCATCAAAGTTTTGCCAGGCATCAATTCAGAAAAGTGTTGAGCCTTTCCAAGTTTTTAAAATGTGTTCGGAATAGATACCCTCTTGAACACCAATCTCGGTACCACTTACCTCCTCCTCATGGCGGTAGAGCTTGGCCACAAAATCCTTTAACTCATCCCGAACTGATTGCAGTTGTGCGCTTGGACAGAGAGGCACAGGATTGAAAACATCAGTCTTGTTCGATGACCCACGCCATGTTTAACCCCGCAATGCCCCAGCCGGAGAAGAGGCTCAACTGCCAGTCGAGCCCGAGCCAGCGCTTGGCCAAGCGCTAAACTGGCTTTCGTGGCCTGTCTTTTTTAGCGGGGCGTTTTTTGGCGCGCTTGGCTCCGGGTGGCTTGGCCCCTTTTCGGATGGCTTTTTTCTTTGCATCCTTTTTGCGCTTGGCCTCGTCGCGGATTTTTTGGATTTCGCGCTTGGTGACCTTTTTGCTCGTCCTGCTTTTTACCGTCGTCTTGCGGCGGATCGGCTCGATGCTTTTGGGGCGCGGCTTGGCCACGAGCCGGATGTAGCATCCCTCGAAGCCGAACGACTTGCGCAACACGCCGATGAGGTAGCGCGTGTAATTGTCGCTCAGCAACTCCTTGCGGTTGACGAAGAGCAGGAACGTCGGCGGTTTTGAGTTGACCTGCGTGGCGTAAAAGAGCTTGAGCCGGTGACCCTTGGAGCTGGGCGCCGGGCTGCGCTCCAGCGCCGCCTGCAGCGAGCGGTTGAGCAGGCTCGTCGGCGTAGTTTTCTGGAGCTGAGAACTGACGTAGCGAATGGCCTCGAGCAGGCGATCCAGTTGGAAACCCTCGATCGCCGACGTGAAAATCACCGGCGCGTAGTCGATGAAAAACAGGTTGGATTTGACCCACTTGCCGAACTCCTCGTACATCAGCTCCTCCTGTTTTTTGCGGCTGAGCTTGCGGCCTCCCTGCGCGGCGGTTTTTTTGGCCTCCCGCTTGCGGGCCTTCTCCAGTCCGGCCTGGAACAGATCCCACTTGTTTACGACGATGACGCAGGCGCAACCGGCGTCGGTGATGCGGTCGCAGATTTTTTTGTCCTGTTCGGTGACGCCCTCGGCGGCATCCACCACCAGCACCGCCAGATCGCACCGCTCGATGGCCTTGTCGGCGCGGTTGACGCTGAAAAACTCCACCGCGTCCTTGATGCGCCGCCGCTTGCGGATGCCAGCCGTGTCGATGAGGTTGTAGCGCTGCCGCACGCCGTCAGTCTCGACCTCGAACGGCACGTCGATGGCGTCGCGCGTGGTGCCCGAGATCTCGCTGACAATGACTCGCTCCGACCGGGTGAGCGCGTTGATGATCGACGACTTGCCGACGTTGGGCCGGCCGACAATGGCGATGTTCAGCGGCGGCTCAGCGGCGGCTTGGCTCTCTTCGCCGGTTTCGTCAACCGGCTTGGCCAAGCGCTCCGGCAACCGGCTCACCGCCTGGCCAATGGGAATATCGATGCCGCGTGCATGCAGCGCGCTGACCGGAAAAATATGCTCAAAACCAAGCTCGGCAAACTCATCGACGCCCCGTTCGTGCGCGGCGGTGTCCACCTTGTTGACCATCACGAACACCGGCTTGCCGGCTTCGCGCAGCATCCCGGCGACCTCGAGATCCATCGGCACGACGCCCTCCTGCACGCTGACAACGAGCAAAATCACGTCCACGTCATTGAGCGCGACCTGCACCTGGGTGATGATCTCCCGGGCGAAGTTGTCACCGCCCCGCTCGCCTCTGAGCAGGCCGATGCCGCCGGTGTCCACCAGCGTGAACGGATGCCCCAGCCACTCGACCTCGGCGCTGAGCCGGTCGCGCGTGACGCCGGGACGATCATGCACAATCGCAATCCGCTTGCGCGCAATACAATTGAACAGGGCCGACTTCCCGACATTGGGCCGGCCGACTATGGCTACCACTCCCGGCACGGCACTATTGTACTGCGAACCCGGCGTGAGAGCGAGACGGCGGTGTTTTATAAATCGCCAGCCGACCGGTTTCGTGAATAATGCGCACCCCGGATGAATCTTGCCGAGCGGACCAAAGTCACCTTCAAACTCGAGCAACGCCGGGCCATCAGCAGCGGCATCCTCGAGGCGGCGGGCAGCACATTCCTTCTGCTGACCGTGGTCAAGTGCTTTGAAAATCCGGGGCTGATCGCCAAGGCGCTGGTCTCGACAGCAGCCAGCGTGGGCCTGCTGCTCACGCCGGTGGTGGTCACCGTCGTCCAGTCGCTGAAGCTGCCCTCCGCCGTCG
This sequence comes from Verrucomicrobiota bacterium, assembly GCA_030747575.1. Classification (GTDB taxonomy): domain Bacteria; phylum Verrucomicrobiota; class Verrucomicrobiia; order Limisphaerales; family UBA1096; genus UBA1096. The sequence goes on from JASLKI010000036.1 coordinate 3,929, forward strand.
CCGCCGGCCGGATGGCACTGCTCGGCGCGGCTCTGTTTTTCCTGATGGCCGCCGTGCCGTCGCTGCCGTTGTTCGTTGCCGGGAGCATCGTGGCGATGTCGTGCTCGACCGGGGCGATCCCGCTGCTCACGCAAATCTTCCGCGACAATTATCCCGCCGACAAACGCGGCCACTACTTCTCGCGAACGGTGTGGTTCCGTGTCATCGCCGCCGGGGCTTTCAGCTTTCTCGCTGGCTTGGCGCTCAACGAGACCGACACCGCCGGCCAGCCAGGCCTCGGCAACTACCGCTGGCTGTTGGTAATCTTCGGGCTCGCGTTCCTGGCGTCGTGGCATTGCCTGAAACATTTCCCGTCCAAGCCGCTCAAGGGCAACGCTGGCGGGCACCCGTTCCGGGCGCTGCGCTACGCCAGGACCGACAAGCTCTTTCGCCACGCGCTGATCTGCTGGATGATCATGGGCTTCGGCAACCTGATGATGATCCCGATCCGCGTCGAGTACCTGACCAACCCGGTTTACGAACTCGAACAAAACGCGCTCACCATCGCCACATTGATCCTGGTCATCCCGAACGTTTTCCGGTTGCTGCTCAACCCGTTTTGGGGACGGCTTTTTGACCGCATTAATTTCTTTCTGTTGCGCGCCGTGCTGAATCTATTTTTCGCCGTTGGCATCCTGATATTTTTCAGGAGCGACACGTTGCTTGGCATGGCGATTGGGCAGATTTTCTTTGGCATCGCCCACGCCGGTGGCGATATTGCCTGGGGGCTGTGGGTGACGAAGCTAGCGCCGCCGAACCGAGTCGCCGACTACATGTCGGTGCACACGTTTTTCACGGGCGTCCGCGGCGTGCTCGCGCCAGTGATTGGCTTCAGCGTGCTGGCCTCCGGCTTGGCCATCGGCAGCCTGAGTCTGATCAGCGCCGGGCTGATTGTCCTCTCGGCCATCCTGCTGATCCCAACCATCAAGCAGACGCGTGAGGAACACCCAACTCAGGCAGTGACCGAGGAACTCAGCGAGTAGTGAATTATGGCGTGGCGGTGTCGGCAGTCCGCCAGAGGTACCATGTGGCGACGGTGCGGTACGGTGCCCAGCATTCACCGGCGGCGAGCAGCTCTTTCGGCTTGGGCAACTCGGCCCAGCCCTTGGCCAAAGCGAAGCCTTTTTGGACGCCGTAATCGGTCGCGGGCAGCACGTCCGGACGACCCAAACGGAAGATCAGCAGCATCTCAACGGTCCAGCGGCCGACACCCTTGATGGAGGTCAACCGATCGACCAACTCGTCGTCACTCATGCGATTAGCCTGACGTGAGTCGGGCAAGATGCCGTCTTTCGCCGCTTGTGCAATATTTTGGATGTAACCGGCCTTTTG
>JASLKI010000037.1 GCA_030747575.1 Verrucomicrobiota bacterium
GTGTTGCTGCGCCTGGCCAAGGACGCCAAAAAGCCGCTGGCTCTGCGCACGATCGCCGTCAACGGGCTGGCCAAGGCCAAGACCGGCGCAAAGGAACTTTTGACCGAGGCCAAGGCTGGGCGACTCCCGGCCGATCTCAACTTCGCCGCCGGCAACGCACTGCGCGGCGTCCGCTGGAAAAATCTGCGCGAACAGGCAGCCAAGCTATTCCCGCCACCGCAGGGACTTGGCCAGGCGCTGCCCCCCTTGGCCAAGCTCGTCGCGATGAAGGGTGACATGGCCAACGGCGAAAAGGTTTTTTTTCGTCCACAAAGCACCTGTGCCACCTGCCACCAGGTCAACGGCAGGGGCATCGACTTCGGCCCAAAACTTTCCGGCATAGGCACCAAGCTCGGCCGCGAGGCGTTGCTGCTCTCCATCCTCGACCCTAGCGCCGGCATCCCGTTCGGCTACGAGGCGTGGCTGTTGAAAACGAAAAACGGCGCCGAGGCGCTGGGCATCATCACCAGCCAGACCAACGACGAGTTGACGCTCAAGTTGCCCGGCGGAATTTCCATCGCCTACAAAACTGAGGACATCGCCAAGCGCACGCAGTTGCCGATCAGCATCATGCCGCAGGGCCTGCAGGCGACGATGACGCCGCAGGAATTGGTGGACATCATCACCTACCTGCACAGCCTCAAGCAAGCCAAGCGGTAGTCGGCGCCTTTACAAACGGTCGGCGCTTGGCCAAGCTCCTCGCATGAAAACCACTCGCCTGGCCCTTGCCGCATTGGCCACTTTTTTTGTCGCTGACATGGTTCACTCCGCCCCGCTCACTTTCAAGTCCCGCTCACAGTCGCTCTCGGCGACCGGCGGCGGCAAATACAAACCGGTCGAAACTGAGATCACTTGGGAGGCCTCCAAGACAGCCGTAGTGATCGTGGACATGTGGGACGATCACTGGTGCCCGAACGCCGCCAAGCGCGTCGCCGAAATGGCCAAGCCGATGAACGAACTGCTCCACTTGGCCCGCGAGAAGGGCCTGCTCATCATCCACGCGCCCAGCTCGACGGTTGATTTTTACAAGGACACACCGGCGCGCAAACGGGCCAAGGACGCCCCAACCTCCAAACCGCCGGTGTCGCTATCGAAGGATGTCCGCTGGGGTACCAACTGGTGCTGGCCAAACAAGTCCCGCGAGCCGGACCTCCCGATCGACGACACCGACATGGGTTGCGACTGCGAAGAGGAGTACCCGATCCGCGAAGCGTGGACGCGGCAGATCGACCTCATCGAGATCGACGCCGAGCGTGACGCCATCACCGACAACGGGCAGGAGGCGTACAACCTGCTCGCGCAGCACGACATCGACAACGTCATCCTCATGGGCGTGCACCTCAACATGTGCGTGCTCGGCCGCCCGGTCGGTATCCGCCAAATGGTCACCGTCGGCAAAAACGTCGTCCTCATGCGCGACATGACCGACACGATGTACAACCCGAAAAAGCGACCGTTCGTCAGCCACTTCGCCGGCACCGACCTGGTCGTGCAACACGTCGAGAAATTCTGGTGCCCCTCCATCACCAGCACCGCACTCACCGGCAAGGCCCCGTTCCGTTTCAAGAACGACCCGCGCAAGTAACCGGTTGCGGCTTCAAACTCAGGGCTTGAAATCAAGCTGGGGTTCGTTACGTTCGCGCCCCGTTTATCGCAAAAACGGAACCCCAATCATGCCTTCAGGAAATGATCTTCGCAGAGGAATGGCCGTCAAGCATAAGGGCGAGGTGGCCGTCGTGCTGGAGTGCCAGCACCGCACTCCCCCAAAGACGCGTGCGTTTGTGCAAGCCACGCTGCGTAGCATTCGCACGGGCAAATCGTTCGACACTCGATTTAGTTCCACAGAGAAAGTCGAGGTGATTCCGCTCAACCGCCGCAAGATGGAGTACAGCTATCGTGCCGGCGACGACTTCGTTTTCACCGATCCGGAAACGTACGAACCTGAGACAATAATGTCGGAGCTGGTCGGCGATGCGGTGGATTACATGGTCGAGAACTGCGAGGTCGAGATCACGTTCATCGAGGGCAACCCGGCCGTGCTGGAACTGCCGTCGAGCGTGGTGCTCACCGTGACTGATGCCCCGGAAGGGGTGAAAGGCGACTCCACAACGAACGTGATGAAAACCGTCACCCTCGAGACCGGGAAGAAAATTCAGGCGCCACTCTTTATCAAGAATGGCGAGCGGCTTAAAATAGACACGCGTGAAGGAAAATACATGGAGCGCGTGAATAAATAGTTCTCCGCTAAACGATATTATTTTGTGGGCGCTCCGCTTGGCTAAGCGGGCATTTTTTTCAAGACTCAGGCTCGAGCCTTGGCCGGAATTTATATTTTTTGGCCAGGGCCTGCACGCTGCGGAGCGATTTCATGCCACCGGTGCAGGACGGCTCGGAGAAACAGGCGGCGGCGGCACAGACCGCCGTCTCGAGGCACTTGGCCAGATCCCATTCCTCGTGCAGGCCAAGCAGCATGCCGGTGCAGAAGGCATCCCCCGCCCCGGCCGCGCCAACGATGTCCCTTGCCGGGATTCGCAGCGAGGATTGCAGCACGTCCTCCCCCTTTCGCGTACGCACGAATCCACCCTCGGGAAAGTGGATCACGACTAGTTCGCCGACGCCCATCTGCAACAACGCGCCGGAGGCATGCCTCAGCGCCACGGTGTCCAGTTTGCCGTCGTCCTGCCGAATCTTAAAACCGGTCGTCTTACCGGCTTCGATTTCGTTCAGGATGCAGTAATCGGTGTACTGCAGTGCGGGCGTGATAACCTTGGCGAAGCGGTCGCTATCCTCGCTCACGGCGTCGATGCTCGTCCGCAGCCCGGCCGCCTGCGCGGCTGCGAGAAGCTTGGCCGCCTTGGTACCGTGATTTTTGTCGGCGCTATCCATCTCGTCGAGCAGGAGCAGGTAGCCCAAGTGAAAAAAACGGGCCTTGGTTTTTTTGAAGTCGATATCGGTGCCGCCCCAGAGCGCGTTGGCGCCGCGGTTGTGAAAAAACGTCCGGTTGCCGCCCTTGGTCTCGGTCATGACATCGGTGTAGGAGGTCGGGGCATCGGCGGTTGACTTGAGGAGCTTGGTGTCGATCTTCTGGCTGGCGCAGTCCGCAAGGATCTGGTCACCGAAAGCGTCTTTGCCGACCAGGCCAGCGGCGGCGAGCGGGATATCAGCGCCGAGCTTGGCAAGGTTGATGAGCAGATTGTACGGCGAACCGCCGGTGCCGGTGACCGTGGCCCCGGTGATGTTGGCCAATTGCTCTCGCTGGGGGTAAACATCGATCATCTTCACCTGATCGATGATCCAGTTTCCACCAGCCAGAATCCCGGATCGCTTGGGAGCTTTTTTTGCAGCGGACATTGGAAACACGAACTCTGCCAACAACACCGCCTGAAGGCGAGTCTGGAATTGCGGTTAAATCAGCTCCAGAATGGAAGCATCGACCTTGATCGCGGCGGCTTGGCCAATGAAATCAAGTCGCAGCAGTACGGTGGTCATCCCGAACCGATCCTCCACCCAGCCCTCCTGACCCTGCAGCGAGCCGGACTTGATCATTACGCGGTTTCCCTTCCCTATCATTGGCTCGACTCGGATATCTACATTTTGATCGAGTGCAAATAGGATGTCGCTCAACTGCTTCTTAAACTCCTCCTGATCATGGACTTCGAGCATATTGGCGACGTAGTTGCTCTGGATCGCCACTTCTCTTGTTTTTCGGTTTAGCTGGAGAAAAACGTAGCCGGGGAAAAGCGGCTTTTGGAACGTAACCACCTTGCCTCGATATTTCTTTGTGTTGCTGTAAGTCGGGAGGGTGGTGGAGAAGTTGTAGATTTTTCCGTGCTCAACGAGCTTTTTTTCGCAGCGCGGCCGCACGTGGGCCACGTACCAGTCCAACTCCGCGTCCTGCGATGCCTGAACGTCATCCGTGACCTCCGTTAGTTGCTCCATCTCGGCGCGGACTTTATCGAAACTACCCGGCCAAAACAACGGCGTAATTGCGCTTACCCCGGCGCAACAGAAGGTATTTGCCAAACAACAAGTCGCCGGTCTTCAGCTTGTGCTGATCGTCGTCGACTCGACTGCTGTTCACGTACACACCGCCGCCCTTGATGTCCTTACGCGACTGGCCACGCGACTGGGCCAAGCCGGCCTCGTGCAGCAGCTCCGGGAGCCAAAGCCCCTCGCCGCCGAAACGATCCAACGCCACCTCGTGCGTCGGCACCTCACCGGCAATCTCCCGGAATGTCGCCTCAGTGATCCCGTCCAGCGAACCGCCGAACAGAATCTCGCTGGCGCGGATAACCTCGCTGGCGGCCTCTTCGCCGTGGACAAGCACGGTGACCTCCCTGGCCAAGGCCTTGTGCGCGACGCGAGCATGCGGCTGCTCCGCGTGCTGCCTGGCCAAGGCCTCGATCTCGTCGGGATGGAGGAAGGTGAAAAAATTCAGGTACCGAACCACATCACGGTCATCGACGCGCACCCAGTATTGGTAAAACTGGTAGATGCTCGTGCGGGCCACATCCAGCCACACGGCGCCGGCCTCCGTCTTGCCAAACTTGGTGCCGTCCGAATTGGTAATCAGTGGCATGGTCAAGCCGTAGGCCTGACGGTTCTGCCGGCGGTGGATGAGGTCGATGCCGGCGGTGATGTTCCCCCACTGGTCGCTGCCGCCAATCTGCAGTTCGCACTCGTTCTGCTTGTATAGGTGATCGAAGTCGAGCGCCTGCAGTATCATGTAGCTGAACTCGGTGAAGCTGATGCCGACGTCGCGATTCTCCATCCGCGCGCGCACGCTCTCCTTGGCCACCATGGCGTTGACCTTGAAATGCTTGCCGACGTCACGCAGCACGTCGAGGAACGAGAGCGGCGCGGTCCAGTCGGCGTTATCAACGAGCAACGCCGCGTTGGCTTCGCTGTCAAAATCCAGAAAACTGGCCAACTGTTTCTTGACTCCCTCAATGTTGGCCTTGAGCTGCTCGTGGGTGAGTAACTGGCGCTCGGCGCTCTTGCCGCTGGGGTCACCGATCGAGCCGGTCGCGCCGCCGGCGATGACGATCGGCTTGTGGCCGAACTGCTGGAAGCGGCGCAGCGCCAGCAACGGTACAAGACTGCCGACGTGCAGACTGTCGGCCGTGGGGTCGAACCCGCAGTACAGCGTCACGGCCCCTTTGGCCAGGCGCTGTGCGAGCCCCTCCCGATCCGTGCAGTCGGAGATCAGTCCGCGCCATTCCAGTTCCTCGATGATACCCATAAAACGGCACGTGTTATGGCCGCTTGGCCATTGAAAGTCGAGAGCCGCCCGCTTGGCCGCCCGCTTGGCCGACAAAAAACCGGGCAGGAAAACCTGCCCGGTTGCAAAACAATTTGAAGCGCCGGCTTACTCGCCCGGCTTTGCTTCATCGCCCTTGGCTTCCGCTTCGGCAGGAGCTTCCTCTGCAGTTTCAGCGGGAGCCTCCTCGCTCTCGGTCGGGGGCTCAGTCTCGGCGGGAGCCTCGGGCTCTTCGGCAGCGCCAGCTTCCTCTTTTGTCTTGATGGCCGCAGCCTTGCTCTCCCCTTCGTCGTCGCCGAAGGTGTCAAAGGCATGTTGCAACGCCACCAGGTCTTCGCCCGGCTTGAGGGCGTCGAGCACGGCTTCCTCCTCCTTGAGCTGTTCCTGGGAGTAGTTGGCCGCCTTGATTGAGAGGCCAATGCGGCGATCCGACCGATCGATCTTGATCACGCGGGCCGTCACATCCTCGCCCACATTGAGGACGTCCTTGATTTTCTCGACCCGCTCCTCGCTGACTTGGCTAATATGCACCAAGCCGTCGATGTCGTGATCGAGCCCGACGAACGCTCCAAAGCTGGCGAGTTTGGAAACCTTGCCCTCGACGAGGTCGCCGATCTTGTACAGTTCGGCGATCTTGTCCCACGGATCATCGTCAAGCTGCTTGATGCCGACGGAGATGCGCTGGTTTTCCCGGTCGACCTCGAGCACCTGTGCCTCGACGTCCATTCCTTTTTTCAATACCTCGGACGGGTGGTTGACCCTGCGGGTCCATGAGATGTCGGAGACGTGGATCATCGCGTCGAGCCCTTCCTCCAGCCCCATGAAAGCGCCGTAACTGGTGAGGTTGCGAATCTTGCCGGACACCTTTGCGCCAACCTTGTATTTCTCCTCGGCCAAATCCCATGGGTTGGTGTCGAGTTGACGTATACCAAGGGAGATTTTCTGCTCGTCTTGGTTGATACCAAGCACGACGGCCTCGATGTCCTCGCCGGCCTTGAGCACCTCGGAGGGCTTGTTAATGCGCTTGGTCCAGGACAATTCACTGACGTGAACCAATCCCTCGACCCCAGGTTCCAACTCGATAAATGCGCCGTACGGCATGAGGTTGACCACCTTGCCGGCCACCTTGCCGCCGATGGGATATTTCTCCTCAATCTTTTCCCATGGATTGGCCTCTTTTTGTTTCAAGCCGAGGCTAACTCGCTCGCTTTCCTTGTTGACGTCGAGCACGACCACCTCGAGTTCCTGGCCGGTCGCCAGCATTTGCGAGGGGTGCGTGATGCGGCCCCAGCTCATGTCAGTGATGTGCAGCAGGCCGTCGAGGCCGTTCAGGTCGATAAATGCGCCGAAGTCGGTGAGGTTCTTGACGGTGCCCTTGCGGATATCTCCCGGCATCATGTCGTCCAGGAGCTTCGCGCGCTTGGCAGAGCGTTCCTCCTCGATCAACTCGCGGCGGCTGAGCACGATGTTTTGCCGCTCAAGGTTGAGCTTCATCACCTTGAAATCGTAGGTGTTGCCGACGAAGACATCCAGATCCCGTGGCGTGATGATGTCGATCTGTGACGAGGGAAGGAAAGCCTCCACGCCGACGTTCACAATCAACCCGCCCTTGACCGCTGCCTTAACACGGCCCTTGATGCAGCCGCCTTCCTCGCAGATGGTTTTGATGTTCTCCCAGTTCTGCTTGAAAATGGCCTGCTCGTGCGACAACTCGACCATGCCTTCGCGATCCTCGAGGCGCACGATTTGCACGTCGACCACGTCGCCCAGCTTTAATTCCTCCTCGTCGTGATCGGAAAACTCGTTGATCGGCACCGAGCCTTCGCTCTTGTAGCCGATGTCGATCATGACTTCCTTCTGACGAATCTCAATGACCGTCCCTTTGACTATTTGGCCTGCGACATAGCTGGTTTGGCTCTGCGCCATGGCCTCTTCCATGGTTAATGACACTATATTATTTTAAATGGGAGTAAGTTTCCCCGGAAAAACCGGTGGCTCGTGAAAGGCGTCCGAAGACGGAGCGACCGGGTTAAAGGTTGGTTACTCGGTTAACAGTTGTTTCTCAGCTTCAAACGGGCTGCCCGCAATCACGGAGCCCAGCGGCTGGACAACGTACGCATGGCCAAGCCGATTGCAAGTGCCATTTGCAAGAAAATGACTGTTTATTCGATCGACTCCAAAGCGCGGCGGGCCTCGCGACGAACAAAGTCATAGCTGTCTTTTTGCAGCTTGCGAAGTTCATCCTCGGCTGGCTTGGCGTTTTTGCCGGCACGTCTCAACGCCTGACAGGCGAAAAACCGCACCAGCGGCTCCTCGTTGTGGAGAATAGAAATGTAGAGTTGCACGTCGCGCACACGGATTTTTCGCAACGCCTTCATCGTGACCTGCCGGTCGTCGGTCGTGTCAAACCGGGCGAAGAGGGCCGGGCCGACCGACCGGGCATCTGAGCCCAGTTCACCCAGCTCGAGAATGGCCGTGTGCCTAACCGACGACGCCTTGTCGACCAGCTTGGCCTGAAGTGCGTTGAGTAGCCTGCCCTTGTTAGACTCCACCTTGGCCAGCGCCTTCAACGCCGAGGTGCGGACCACTTGATTTTCGTGATTCAGGGCTGAATTGAGGGCGGGTAGCGCCGGTTTTGCGGAGGAGCCCAGTTTGGCCAATGCGCCAAACACGGTTGACTTCGTTTCGGCGTGCTCAACTTTAAGTAAGTTTACCAGGCTGTTCACGGCCGAATCGGGCAGCCTCCGAAACCCCCCAAGGGAGACGACCACAGCTAGGCGCGTCTCAGGGTTAGCACCGTCGAGAAACTTTACAAGCCGCTCGGCCAGGACGGAGTCGTCGCTTTCCAGCTTGCCGATCGCTCGGATGGCACTCAGCTGAACTGCGGCGTCCTTATCGTCGAGACTGTTGACCAGAGCGGTGGTTGCTCCCTTCGCGCTTGAGCCGAGGCTGGCAAGTGCATCCATCGCCGCTTGCCGAACGAGTGAGTTGGGGTCGCCCATGGCCGCCTGCAACCGGGGCATCAACATGTTCGGTTTCGTCGATGAGGCAACGAGCGCGCTGAGTGCCGCCCCACGGAACACCGCCTGTTCGTGTTCCAGCCATGGGAGGATCACCTGGCGTGTTGTGGGAGATTTGTCACCAATCTTTTGAAGTGCAACGAGCGACAACAACCCGGCTCCATTACCGGGATTTTCCTTCAACGAGTTCGTCAGGCTCGACACCGCCTGGATGCCGATGCCGCCAATGCAATCTGCCTGCCATGTCTCGCCCAACAGCTTGGCCAGGGGTATTTCCGTTGCCGAATCGAGGAGGCTCGGGATGGAGGCCGGCCCCATTTCGACGAGTGCATTTCGTATGGAGCGTTTTTCTTCCTCATCCGCTTGACCAAGCCCTGTTATGAGCTTGGGTACGGCAACGGAGGCATCGTAGCCCATGCGGCCAAGCAGATCGATTGCCTGCTTTCGCTTGGAAGGGTCTTTCGCAGCCAAACGCTCAATCAGGTGTGGCACTGCAGCCCTGCTGTTGGGGCGAAGGCTCAGGATGCCGCTGAGGGCTTCCTGCCGCAGCCTGGGCTCTTCCGAGTCCAGTGCCGGCAGAAGCATTGCGAGCAACCGTTCGCCGTCAAAGCCAATTCGGTTCAGGGCGTTCAGCCCGGCAACCTTGGTCTCGTTATCCGTCTCCTTCGCCAAGCGCTTGGCCAAGTGTATCGCGGGGCGCGAGTTCGCCGGGATCCAAACGACCGCGTGGGCCGCAGCCGCGCGAACCGTGGCGCTGTCAGCGGAAAGCCCCTTCATGATTTGCGGATAAGCCACATCGCCAATCCGGCCAAGCGCGGATCCAGCCGAGAAGCGGACGCTTTCGGAGTCATCAGCCAACAGGTCAAACAGTCGAGGTGCAGCCTCACGTGAGGCGAAGCCGAGGTTGCCCAGCACTCGTACGGCGCCTAGGCGAACCGAGCTGTGCTCGGAACCAAGCGCCCCGGTGAGTTGGAGCATGGCAGCGGGGCCGATTTGCGTGAGCGCATGGACGATCCGCACATGGACCTGGTCCTTGTAGCGACGCCCGCTGCGCTTGAGTCGCTTGATGAGCTCCGGGGTGGCCTCATGGGCATCCGGCCCGATTTTCGCGAGCGCTGTGGCGGACCAAAAGAAGACCTGTTCCTCGTCGTCGTCGAGCCCTTTGATTAGGGCCGGAACCGCGGCCCTGGCCGCAGGGCCAAGCAGGGCGAGCGACCGGGCGGCCTCACGGCGCTTGACCTTGTCACCGCTGCCGAGTTCCCCGATCAAGTCCTCCACCTCCCCGGCATTTGCCAGCAGGACGCCAAGGAGTATGGCGGAAACAGTCTTAAAAAACTTCATGCTCGAAAAAAATCCCGCCTTTGGCGGGATGTAAATTCGTTCTTCAAAACGCCAGCTTAGGACAGGAACGGGAGGTGTCCCGTGCTGTCGTTGAAGGAGTCCGTCGTGGCGCCCATATGGTTGAGCATGGTCACGAACAGGTTGTTCAACGGCGTGTCCTCCGAGTACTGGATATGGCGCCCAGGACGAACCAACCCGCCGCCACGCCCGGCCAACAGGATGGGTAGGTTCTCGTTGTTGTGTTTGTTGCCGTCACTGATGCCACTACCGTAGACGATCACGGTATTATCGAGCAATGAGCCGTCGCCTTCAGGAATCGATTTCATCTTCTGAATGATATACGAGAGCTGTTGAACGTGGAACGTGTTGATCCGGGAAATCTTGTCCAGCTTGACACGGTCATTCTGGTGATGCGAAAGCGAGTGATGACCTTCGTTGACGCCAATGTTGCGGTAGCTGCGGTTTGAGCCGGCGTTGGCCAGCATGAACGTCGAAACGCGAGTTACGTCAGTTTGGAATGCGAGAATCATCATGTCGCCCATCAGTCGTATGTGTTCCTCGTAGCTGTTCGGCACGCCCCCCGGCTTCTCGAGCCCGGCTAGGACATCCGGTTGCGCGGTATTTTCCCCCTCAGCTCGCTCGATACGTTGCTCGATCTCGCGAACTGCCGTGAGGTATTCATCGAGCTTCATGCGGTCGTTGCCGCTAACTTTCCGCGTTAGGGTCTTCGCATCTTCCAGGACAAAATCGAGGATGCTCTTCCGGTAACGCTGGCGCCTAGCAAGACTTTCATTGCGCTCGCCCTTGGAGTCGTTGCCAAATAGTCGCTCGAAAACCAGTCGAGGATTGGTTTCCTTTGTCATCGGGGTGGCTGCATCGCGCCACGAAACGTTATTGGAGTAGGCGCAGCTATAGCCGGAGTCACATTTGCCGGATTGCCGGCCACGCTCGGTGCCCAGTTCCAGTGAGGCAAACCGGGTCTTGTGCCCGATTTTCTTGGCGGCAAACTGGTCCACGGAAACCCCCGCGCGAATCTCCGAACCCTGACTCTTGAGTGGCTGTACGCCGGTCAGGAATACCCCAGCGCAGCGGGCGTGATCGCCGGCACCGTCGCCATTGGCTCGGCCCTTGTCCTGTGTCAACCCACTGATAACGGTGAGGTCGCGCTTCACGGGCGAGAGTGGCTTAAGGATGCGCGTCAAATCATAGTGTACACCGGTGGCTGCCGGTTTCCATTCCTGCAGATGGACTCCGTTTGGCACAAACATGAACGCCATGCGTACCGGCGGTTGGGCAGAGGAACTAGCCAGCGCCTTCACCGGGGACATGCTTTCCAGCATCGGGAGAGACATCGCGGCCCCAAGGCCTTTCAAGAAGGTTCGCCTGTGAATATGATTTTTACTCATCTTCCTCTGTCTGCAAGTTGCTATACCTAAACGGTTTACTGTTAACCACGCCGCCGAGCAGCGCGGAGAACCGGTAATTGTTCGCCTTCAATTCCCGGCATATTTCATCAACCGCGCACTTGTCGAAATATTCTAGACCACGGCCAAGAGAAAAAGTTAGCAGTTTTTCGCTCAGCGTGCGAATAAAAGTTTCACGCGATTTTAGCACTTTTTTTAGTCCATCGGGGCCGCTGATCTCCTCACCGGTGGGTAGTTCGCCAGAGGGGTCGATCGGGAATTTGCCGTCTACATCACGCCAGGCACCGATGCCGTCGAAGTTCTCCAGCGCGAACCCGAGAGGGTCCATCTTGGAATGGCAGGTGGCGCACTCGGTTTTCTCGCGATGCTTCTCCAAGCGCTCCCGAAGCGAGCCGCTGGTAATCGCCTCCTCGTCTTCCTCCAGCTCCTCGACATCGGGAGGTGGAGGAGGCGGAGGAGTGCCGAGAATCTGCTCCAGAATCCATTTGCCACGCAACACAGGAGAGGTGCGCGTGGGGTTGGAGGTGATAGTGAGGATGCTAGCATGGGTCAGGATGCCGCCTCGGCCGCTGCCCTTGGCCAAGCTCACCCGCTGAAAATCCGACCCCTCAACACCGTCGATGCCGTAATGCTTTGCGAGCCGCTCGTTGAGGTAAGTGAAGTCGGAATCGATCAATTCCAGCACGCTCCGGTCCTCGCGCATCAGTGCGCCGAAGAACATTTCCGTCTCCCGCTTCATGGCTAGGCGGAGAGTGTCGTCGAACGTGGGAAAACTGCCCGGGTCCGGAGTGACGCCGCTGAGGTTGCGAATCTGCAGCCACTGACCGGCGAAGTTCTCAATCAGCGCATCGGACTTCGGATCGGCGATCATCCTGCGAATCTGCGCCCGCATCACGTCCGGCTCGGAAAGTTCACCCCGCTTGGCGAAGTGCCGAAGTTCGTCATCCGGCAGGCTGCTCCAAATGAAGTAGGACAACCGCGATGCAAGCTCCCAGTCGGTCAACTCGCGGATCGGGTCGTCCCCGCTTGGCCGTGTATCCAATTCCCATCGAAACAAAAAGTGGGGCGAAATCAGGATTGCCTGTACTGCCAATTGCATTCCCAGCTCAAACGAACCGCCATCGGCAAGGGCCATATCAACAAACGTCAGCAGCCGGTTGATCTCTTTTTCTGAAACCGGCCGGCGAAATGCCTTCCCTGCAAACTGCGTCAATGACTCCCGGGCGACATCTCGAACCTCAGTCGAGTTTGGTTGACGAACAATCACGCGCCGATGCGACTCCGGCAGCTTCGGTTGTGGAGCATCGAGCGGGCCGATTATTTTGGTTCCACGAATGAAGAGGTTGCGGTCGCCTCGCAATGTGGGGTCGGGCGAGTCGTTGTTCACGTAGTTGTTCATGTAGGCGATGGAGATGCGATGATTCCCCTTTCCCGGATTGAGTTTCACGATAAATTTACGCCGTTTTTCCTCGGTTTGATTAACTTCAAATGTCTTCACCGGTTTGCCGCCGAGACTGATTTGCATCTTGGGAAGCTCCGGCCCGGCGAGTGTGGCATACGCATTGATCTGCAGCAGATATTCGCCATCAGTACGGAACGGGTAGCGAATGTCGATGTTCCCCTCACGGAACAATCCCCAAAGATTGTCATTCTCAATGCGCACCGCTCCGTCATCGCTGCGTGTGCCCCATTTCTTGGTGCGGATGACATCCTCGGGCGGGTAAGCCGGGATGTCGGTACGGATGGCCTGTGCCGTGATTTCCTCTGCCGCACGTAAATACTTTTCCATCAGGATCGGCGACATCGAGAGTACGTCGCCGATATTGTCGAAGCCGTAGCCAACTTCGTCGTTCGGGAAATCCGCTGCGGGCTGATAGTCCACGCCAAACAGGTCGCGAATCGTGTTGTTATACTCGCTGCGGTTGAGCCGACGCAGAGTGACACGGCCCGGATTGACCGGAATGGCCGGATTGGAGCAGTCAAACTTTGCCAACTCCTTTTCTATGAATTCGATCAGCATGATTCGCTGATCTTCCGTCGGCTGCTTTTTGTTTTCCGGCGGCATCTCGCGGTGGCGCAGCATCTCGCTTACGTGCTCCCACGTGCGGCCGTCCTTAAAGAAATCCGGGTTGGCACTGAGCAACTCAAGGTTCAGTTCCGCCTTGGCCCGCTTATTGCCATGGCAGCCAAAACAAATATCCTTCATAATAGGGAAGATGTCCGGATTGAACTCCGCTTGGCTAGTCGGCACGACGGTGGGCTTGGTTTCCTCCGCCGCGCCAAGCGCTTGGCCAAAGACTCCTACCAGTGCCAAAAAAGTGATTTTGTACAATTTCGAAAACATTGAGTCGGCGAAAATTAGCCCAGAAAGAACGCCACCGCACGCCCGGATATTCAAAATGCTGAGCCTAGAATCAGGCTGTTTATCCCCTTAAATCAGCGTGGCAGCGTTTCCGGGAGGTCAGCGATGACGTAGGCCATCACGGCCATCGCGGCGACGCAGCGGTTGAACTCCGCCGGATCAAGCTTATCGATCGTGTCTGCGTCGGTGTGGTGAAACCAAAAATATTTCTCGCGATCCACCTCGAGATGCATGACTGGCACGCCACCACGCACGAGCTTGAGCACATCCGCCCCGCGGCAGCCCTTGGCAATCTTGCCCGCGCTGATGGGGTCGAGCAGTTTGCCAACGCTCTGGATAATTTCCATACCGCGTCCGCTGCCCAAAAAGCCGAAGCCGGTAGGCTGGAACACGCCGGCGTCTGACTCGATCGCCAGGGTGTGCTTGGCTAGGTTCGCCTCATGCCGCTTGGCATACTGCATGGCTCCGCGTATGCCATTCTCCTCATTCGTCCACAGCACGACGCGCACGGTGCGCCTTGGCCGCAGGCCAAGCTTGAGCATCAGCCGTGCAGCCTCCCACGCGGCGAGGCAACCGCCGCCGTCGTCCATCGCCCCTTGGCCAACATCCCACGAGTCGATGTGGCCGCTGACGATCACGATCTCCTCCGGCTTCTCCGTTCCGGGAATCTCCGCAACAACGTTCCGCGAAATGCCATCGGCCAGCGTGCGTGCCTCCATCTTGAGCCGCACGCGGAGCGGCTCGCCGCGGGCCTGTATCCGCGAGAGCATGTTGGCGTCCTCCAGCGAAAGAGCGGCGTGCGGGATTTTTTTTACGCCATCGGCGTACGACATTCCCCCGGTATGCGGCGTCTGCATCGAAAACGGCCCAACCGACCGAATCAGACTCGCTACTGCCCCGGCCCTCGCCGCGTGAATTGCCCCCTGCGTGCGGACGATCACCGTCTCGCGATACTCGGTGAAAGGCACGTTGAAGAGGACGATTTTCCCTTTGACCTCAGGGGTGCGATTCTTGAGATCGTCAAACCCGGTGACCACCAACACGTCCGCCATAATGCCTTCGGGCGGCGTGCCGACGCTGCCGCCCAAGCCGAGCATCGGCAGCTCGCGGCGGCGTGGTAAAATCAACTCAATCGACTCGCTACCACGAACCCAGCGCGGGACGGTAACTTCCTCTCCCCGAACGTTGAGGAAGCCGTCTTTTTTCATCTCAGCGAGACACCAGTCTATGGCGGACTCGAGATTTTTCGAGCCGGTAAAGCGGGGCCCAAACGTGTCACACATCGTGGCCAGGCGAGAAAACCCAAACAAGCTGTTCGTCGCCGCCTGCGTCAGCCGCTGGGCTTCCGGTTGATAATCCGCCGGCGCGCTACCGGCCGAAAACCCAGTCGCCACCACCAAGCCGAGCGACAAAAAAAGGAAAAGCCGTTGCAAGTTCATTGATAAAAATTATTTACTTGGACGTACCGGTTGCAGCCAGGCGCGTTCGTGTTCCCCGGCGGCGTAGGGGTTGGCTTTCTTTTTTGACGCCATGATCTCGGCACGGACGTATAGCTCGTCGCCGTTGAAGGTGTAGCTTGGCTCGAGCGACTGCGATTGGCCGAGGATCTCGCCGATGCCGGCCTCGCTTGGCTTGAGCGAGTTGCGCTTGGCCAAGTCGGGGCTGCTCTTGAAGTTCTTTCGCGTGCCGATGAACCATGTGGTGTAGGTCACGCCTTTTTCCGGCTGGATGCGGAAGCTGTACGTGCTCCTGGCCAGGCGGATGCCGTCCACGGCCACGCCGCTTGAGGCATAAAAATCGCCGCTCTCCATCGCCGCTATAATCGACTCCGGCGTGAGCGACTTGGCGCGAACCATCACCCACCCGCGGCCGGTGTTGCTCTGGCCAACGGCGAGGTCGTGGTAGTTGTGTGCGTCGTCGGTTCCCAGGCCGAACATCAACGGCAATTTGTGCACGCCGATCCGGTAGGCGTTGATCACGTCCCAAATCTGCCCCGTGCTGAGGTGCTTGGAGTCACCGTAGTTCCGTACCGCTGGGTGGCCGTTGTACACCTCGAAAAACCGTTCACCGCTCAGCCGGATCATGTCGGCCGGCTGGATCGCCCAGCCGAAGTTGGGGTGGTTGATATGCGGGAACATAGGCTGGCCGGTCGCCTTGCGCTGCGCCAGCACGGCGTCGATGTTTTTCTGCATGGTCGCCGCCACCCCGGCTCCGCCCTGCGGCGGGATTTGTTTCTTGATGTTGGTGACGTTGATGTGGATCGGCCGGCCCTGGAACTGGTCGGAAAGTTCCTCGCTCTGCATCAGCAGGAAACTCCCCGGCACGGCCATCTTCGGGCGATACTCGGCGTAAGTCTTGAGCCGGACCCGCGGGACGCCCTTGACGACTTTGTGCTCGACCCAGTCGTCGCCGAAACGTTTCAGATATTTGTCGAACGCACGTTGTCCGCCGGCGTTTTTCTCGCGGTGAATCCAGCGCTGGCCCTCGGCCAACACGTTGTGGTCGGAGATGCCGAGAAAGTGGTATCCGTTGCTCCGGTACCAGTCGGCGATCATCTCGGGGTAGTCGTCGCCATCGCTCCAGAGCGAGTGGGTGTGGAGGTTGCCCTTCCACCAGCGGGTGTCCTCGGCGGAGAGGGTTGAGGCGGCCAGCGCAAAAGCAATCGTGAGAAGGATCTTGGTTTTCATGCGTTGAAGGGGGCGGGAGAGTAGAGTTTTCAGTTTTCAGTTTCAAGTTTTCAGTCGGGATGTAGATTTTAAGGACTCACAGGATCAATTTTTTAAATCCTGACGACTTGCGTTCATCTGAGTCCCATCTTTGCTCTCGTTCCTTTCCGTCAACTGCTCACCTTGAACTGCTCACTGTTCCCCGGCCAAGCGTTACTGCCGGGAGTTGAAGACGCTGGCGAGGATGGACTCCTTGGTTTTCCACAGGAGCGACATGGTCATCGATACAGGAATCAGCACGAAGGCCATGAACAACCAAGGTCGAAACTTGGCCGCCAGGGCCACGGCTCGAAAGAGGATCTCCGGCAAATCTTCCATAAACGAAAACAGGTAAATGACGCCAAAGCTGATCGGCGTCATGGCCAGCAACACGCGGTTCATGCGGGAGAAAAGTCGGGATTCAACCCGAAGCGTCTCGTCCGGCATCATGGCAGCAAGGCGAGCCAGCATTTTGTTTAGCGACATCAGGTAAAATACGAACCCCAACGCCAGTAGCCAAAAGGCGTTGGCGAAGTATAATTCGTCCGGCACCCGGTGGTGCCAGTGTAAAAACGGCGACAGGCCAAGGCTGAACAGGCCAATGAGTTTCGCCTGGCTAAGCGCCGCCTGCCAAACGCGTTCCTGTGGCTGGAAACTGCCCAGCAGCCACAGTCCGTACCACAGCATGCCGAACGCCGCCGGCGGCATGAGCATGCCCATCGGCCAGGCAGCATCGGTCCAGTTTGAGAGTTTGGCCATGACGCTGACGACCATCGCGATCGGCAGCCCCCAGAATAGAATCGACGTACCGCGCACCACTCGGGCCAGCGCCGGCAGCAGGTCCTTTTGCGTGTCAGGTTCGTCCGTTGTCACAGGCTCAGATAGGTCTGGTCGCGCAGGCTCTTGGTATAGTCAGCGAGCAGCCACACGCCCTCGGCCGGCTTGAGTTGCTCATGCAATCCCGCAAGGGACGCGCACTATACGAGCGCCAGAACCGATTTCAACCATGAAGAAAAAGCGGCAAGCTCATTTGTCCCGAGCCACGAACGTCGTCACCACCGGGCGGTGATCCGAGCCGTGGCCCCAGTTCGCCACGACCGGAATCCACGAGTTGGCGCGATCCAATTCCCTGGCCATACCAGCGCTGAGCAGGATGTAATCGATCCGGCTGTATACATCCTCAACACCGTAAAACTGCGTCCACGACACATTGCGCGGAAACCATTTTGCGTTGATCTGGTTCGGGCCACCGTCTCCGTTTTTTTCGCCGGGTCGCGCATCTACTAGCTTCGATTTTCCTCGACCGACGAGCGCCTTGAGCGGCTTTGAATTATAGTAGTCGTTGAAGTCGCCGAGCACGGCGAAGTTCATTTCCGGATTGGCCTTGAGCCTAGCATCAATGATGCGCCGAAGCCGCAACGCCTCCTGCAAACGGATCTCCGCCTCGTCCGCGACCGACACTTTCCGCTTGGATTTAAGGTGCGCGGTGATCAGCGAAAACGAGTAGTCGCCCAGCGCAATCTCCACCTCCGCAAACCCGCGGCTCACGTGCAGCCGACGGCCGTTGAGCAGGAAGCTTTCGTTGTCGTGCCTAGTGATTTTCTTGAACGGGAAACGACTCAGGTACGCGACGTGAATCGCCGGGTCGAACGCCGGCAGATGTTCCATATGCGGCAGATCGAGTCCCTTGGCCTTGAGCGCGTACTGCAGTTTGATCAGCGCCGTTTTTTTACCCATCTCCTGCAGAGCGATCACGTCCGGCTTGGCCGCGAGGATACTCTCGACAATCTTCGCCTGCGCGAACGGTTTCTTGAGCGGCCGATTCTGGATCGGCTCGAGGATGAAATTTTCCACATTGTACGTCGCCACGCGAAAGGTCTGCTGCGCCTGGCCAAGCGGCCCCGCCAAAATGACAGCGGCGGCGGCGATGAAATACTTTTGCAATCTCACGATAAGTTACTCGACCTGGATGATGAAAAACTGCGCCGCTCGTTCGGCCTTGGCGCTGAAGGAGCCCGTGCTGTCGTCAAACTTTAATTTCGTCCCCACCGGCGTGTACGGCCCGGCCACTGAATTGCTCGACCGTACCGTGTAGCTTGCCGCCGCACTCGCTCCCCAACTCAAGTGGATCTCGCCATCGGCCAGACTGACGGCAATTTCGATCTCAGGAATCTCCACCGCCGGATCCTCCGTGAACGGCGCGCCGCTTGGCCAAGTGCCGGCCGAGACGGCCGCGGCGGCCACTGTGCTGTGATCCGAAAATACCCCGTTTAGGCCGGGATCCCGCGTCATTGAGCCGTTGCTTGACGGTTTGCCGAACTTGATTCGGTCGATCACGTGCCCATCGGCGTTGCGCAGTGTGATTGTGTCGCCGCTGTTATTTAGGCCCAGCCCGCTCGTGCCCTCCGTGGCCGGCAACGCGAGGATTTCCTCATCAAGCACCGGCTCCGAGCCGGACGAACGACCGCCGTACACGATCACCGCGCCGCGCTTGGCCACGACGTCGCCCTCGTAAAAGTTGCTTCGCAACGCCACGGCGTCGGATATGCTCCAGCCGGCTAAGTCCACGTCCGCTTGGCTAAGGTTGGCGATCTCGATGAACTCATCCTCAACACTGAGGACGTTCGAGCCGCTCGGTGTCTCACGGTGCAGCGGGTTGTAATGACTAGCCGTCGTCTTGCCTGTTGGGTTGGCCAAAAACTCGGTGATGGCCACCTGCTGCTCGGCCTCACTTGGCACATAAATATCCCACTCCAGCGTCGCCACGCCTTCGTCGTTTTCCGCCTCGA
>JASLKI010000038.1 GCA_030747575.1 Verrucomicrobiota bacterium
CCAGCGGCATGGGAACTTCCCGGCGACCCCAGATCTCCGCATGGCCATGGCAAAGATTCGATGCGATTCGAGCACGTCGGACAACGTCCACCGGTAGCGGGGCTCAAAGATGTGCAGGGGAAGGATCACACCGGAAAACAGCGTGGCGTTGCTCAAAACCATCAACGGGTTTTACCCGGAATCAGCACAGGAAAAATATGCACAAAAGTCGAAAAAACGGAAGAGATCACACATATTAAGGGTTGCCTCAACGGGGAAGTTGCGCCATTGTTCCCGAACTATGAAAGGCAATAAATCAATCTTTTTAATTGGAATTGCGATAGCTCTGGGAGCCGGCTCGGTCTTTTACGTGGACCAAATTATCAATGAAAAGGAAGAGGTAATAACGGCGTTGAAGTCCGATAAGGTATCGCTGGAAAAGGACAATGCATCCCTGGAAAAGGACAAGAAAGATCTGACAGTAAAGCTCGGTAAAGCCGGTGAAGACCTTAAATCAACGAAGACAGAATTGTCCGAATTGTCCAACGACCATTATAAAGCGCTAAAGGAAATGGAAGTGCAGAGGCAGGTAGAGAAGGATCTCATGGAAGTAATCTCCGCCAAAGACGAAAAAATCAGCGCTCTCAACGGCGAACTCCAAACGGCACAGAACAAAAACCGGGACTACGACTCGCAAATTAAGACGCTAAACAGCCAAATGATTGACAAGGACCGGGAGATCGATGACATCGGCCGACGCCTTAAGTCAACCGAGGAGGATCGCGACCACTTGCTTATTGAACAAAAAAAACTGATCGCTGAGAAAGCTGAGCTGGAAAAGCAGTTTCAGGATATTTTGGTTCTGCGCAAGAAGGTGCAGCAATTGCAGGTTGAACTCATGGCGTCCAAGAAACTCGAGTGGCTTCGTCGCGGTTTCTACGGGGGTGCCCGCAAAAAAGGCGGATCGCAACTTATGAGCATGAGCAAAAAGAATGACCGCAAAACAGTCTCCACCAATGCCGACTTAAACGTCGAGGTCCGCCGTGATGGAACAGTCAAAATTGTCCCGATCGAGACAAACTCGCCCACCAACGGGGCCACCCCATGATCCGGCCCGGGGTTCTTCAGGACACTCACAACCGCATCATTCGCGATCTCCGGATTAGCATTACGGATCGCTGCAATTTCCACTGCGTCTACTGCCTGCCGGAAACCGAGGAGGCGGCTAACTTTTATCGACCTAATACACTTGACCCCAGCAAAACTCGGCCCGCGAACAGTAATCCGATTTACCCCTGGAAACCACGGTCAAAAATCCTTACCTTCGAAGAGATCACCCGCATAACCCGAGTGGCGGCTTCACTTGGGATAAACAAGGTTCGGATCACCGGCGGCGAGCCACTTCTTCGCAAGGGCGTCGAGAATCTCGTTTCACAGATTGCCTCCATCGACTCGATTCGCGACCTGTCATTGACGACCAATGGCACCGGCTTCCCCGCCTTGGCCAAGCGCCTCAAGGATGCCGGACTTGGGCGGGTGACGATCAGTCTCGACTCGCTTGACCGCGACAATTTCAAAAAAATCACCGGGCGTGACGCGTTACCGGAAGTGCTCGAGTCGATCTGCTCGGCCAAGTCGCTGGGCCTCGCCCCTGTAAAGCTTAACGCAGTGATCATTCGCGGCCTCAACGACCACGAGATCGTGCGCTTGGCCCAATTTGCCGCCGATGAGAGTGTCGTTATGCGCTTCATCGAGTTCATGCCATTGGGTACAAGACAAGCGTGGCAACGGGATCATGTTGTCTCCGGTAGCGAAATCATCGAGCAAATCCGCTCGCACATGCCCCTCATCCCTCTCCCCGCTGGCAACCTCTCCGAGACATCCACCCGCTGGTCGTTTGGGCAAGGCACTGGCGAAATCGGGATCATCGCGCCGGTCAGCCAGCCGTTTTGCGGTAACTGCAACCGCATCCGTCTGACTGCCGACGGCAAAATTCGCACCTGCCTTTTCAGTCTCGGCGAGCACGACCTGAAGCCCGCACTCCGGAGTGAAGCCGACGACATTGAGTTAGCGGCTGAGTTGCAGCGGATCGTCCTCAAGAAGGAACCCGGCCACCGGATTGGGGAGCCTGACTTCGTGCAGCCCACCCGAACGATGAGCCACATCGGAGGCTGAGCGCCAAAAAGAAGCTGACCGCGTGAGTTTGAGCGGTTACCAATCCCGCAGCCATGGATCTGACCTCGTCGTACATCCGTTCCGCCAAGTCGCTCGACCAGATCGACATCGCGGTTCTAGTAAACAACATCATCCTTGACGCAGTTCATGACAAGGCGAGTGATATTCATATCGAGCCGTGGGAAAGCACTCTTCCCATTCGCCTGCGCATCTCAGGTATACTGCGTGAGCTCACCCACCTGCCGCACGAGTTTCTCGACCGCATCGCGGGCCGTCTCAAGGTCATGGCTGATCTGGTTACCTACGAGACCGAGATGCCGCAGGAAGGCCGCGTCCCAGCCAGTGCCGAGTTCGGCAACGTGGAACTGCGAGTCTCCATCTTCCCCACCGTTCGCGGGGAAAAAATTGTCATCCGGCTGTTCGACCCGCAAAACCGCAATTTTAATCTCGAGACGCTCGGCTTCGAGCCGGACACTCTCGAACGGTTCAAGAAACTCATTCAGCAACCCAGCGGGCTCATCCTGTTGAATGGCCCAACCGGCTCGGGTAAGACAACGGCAATCTACTCTGCCCTCTGCCACTTGGTCGAAATCCACGGTCCCACTATCAGCATAAGCACGGTGGAGGACCCCGTGGAATTCAACCTCCCGATGATCAGCCAGTCGCAAATCAGCAACTCCCGCGGGTTTAGTTACCCCATGGCGCTCCGTTCACTAATGCGCCAAGACCCGGAGGCGATCATGATCGGAGAGATTCGCGACCCGGAAACCGCCGCCATCGCCGTACAAGCCGGCCTGACTGGCCACATGATTTTCAGCACTATCCACAGCGACAGCACGGTGGGGGTTTTTGCCCGGCTCATCAATATGGATATCGAGCCGTTTCTGTTGGCCTCCAGTATCACGGGGGTGCTCGGCTTGCGCCTGTTGCGCACCATTTGTCCCCGATGCAAAATCCAATCCCAACCCAGCCCCGAGCACCTTTCCCTGCTGCCAGACGGCTTTGCGGAAGAGAATGAATTCCACACCGGCACCGGCTGTGACGCCTGTTCACAGACCGGCTATCTCGGCAGGGTGGCGGCAACTGAGTTGTTGAATTCGAGCGAGGCCGTCCGTGAAGGGGTCATCGAGAAACTGCGAACCAGCAAGCTGCACGACATAGCGATCGAGCAGGGAATGAGCACCCTTTGGCAGAACGCGATGGCCAAGGTCCAGCGCGGGATCACCAGTCTCGAGGAGGTTGTTCGGGTGGTTTCCATCAATCAACTGTAACCCCCAAAGCGCTTGGCATGCGCAAAAAAGGCGTCCACCGCAGGGTGAACGCCTTGCGGGGAAACCGGAATCTACCGCTCTTCCCTGGCCAAACGCTTGTTGGTAATGGCGTCGAACACCTCAAACTCTTCCGGGTGTAACCCCTCCTGAGCCCGAAAGGAAATTTTCACCAGATAACGTTTCTCCATATCGATGAAGATGTCCCCGTCCTCGTTGCGCAAGCGATCCAGCACACCGGTGTGGACGTTCACTCGCAGCTTGAAATCAGCCTCCTCCTCGCGGCGTTGCTTGAGCTTGTCGCGTTTTTTAATGATCTCGCTGAGCTTGCGCTGGATGTCCACGCTCATCGTCAACGGGCTCTTGATCTTGCCGCGGCCACTGCAGTGTTCACAATCGCCGTAGGCGGCATCGCGGACGCTCTCGGACTGGCGCTGGCGGGTCATCTCCATCAGTCCAAGGTCGGAGATGGGCAACACGTGGGTCTTGGCCTTGTCCTTGCGCAGGCCGTCGCGCATGCGGTTGAACACATCACGCCGGTCGTGCGACGGTTTCATGTCGATGAAATCCAGCACGATCAGGCCGCCGATGTTTCGCAGCCGGAGTTGCCGGCAAACCTCCTCGGCTGCCTCGAGGTTCACTTGAAGCAACGTCTTGTCTTTTTCCTTCTTGTTGTTGCCCTTGTACCGATGGCTGCCGGTGTTCACGTCCACCGCCACCAGCGCCTCGGTCTCGTCGATGATGATGTATCCACCACTGGGTAGCATCACTTGGCGTGTATAGGCTGTCTCAAGCTGGCGTGTGACCCCAAACCGGTCGAATATCGGCTCCGAGTAGGAATAGCGCTGCACCTTGTCCAGCGCCCGTTTGGAAATGCGGCTGATCAGTTTTTTGACCCGCTCAGCCTCGGCGGCATTGTCGACGACAATTCGCTCCACATCTTCAGTCAAAAAGTCGCGAACTGTGCGCTCGATCAAGTCCGGTTCTTCAAAAACACATGTGCCGGCCTTCTGGTTTTTGACCAAACCGGTGATTTCCTTCCAAGTCTCCAACAAGATGGCGAGATCCCGGATGAAATACGCCCTTCTCTGCCCCTGCCCCGCTGTGCGGATAATGACCCCCATGCCTTCGGGGATGTCGAGTTCGCGCACAATTTTCTTCAGTCGTGCACGCTCCTCCCGGTTCTCGATCTTCCGGGAAACACCGGACTGCTCCGAGTTGGGCAACAGGACAAGATAGCGCCCCGGCAATAGGACGTTGGTCGTCACCCGCGGCCCCTTGGTTCCGATCGGCCCCTTGGTCACCTGTACGGTCAACTCCGTGCCTGACGGATATTTCCTCGGAATGTCCTTGTTGGTTATTCTCGGCTTTTCCTTTTTGCGTTTCCCCCGGTCCACCACGTCGTAGGAGGAATCGAGCGGGCTGGGAATGATGTCCCAGTAGTGAAGAAAGGCATTTTTCTCCAAACCAATATCCACGAAAGCCGCCTTGAGACCATCCTCAAGGTTGCGGATTCTGCCTTTATAAATGCTCCCAACCATCCGTAGGGTGTCCATGCGCTCGATGGTCAGGTTCTCGAGTTTGCCCTTTACCGTTATCGCCACGCGGGTCTCAAGCGACTCGGCGTTGATCAGAATTTCCTTGTGGGTGTGCTGGATGGGGCGGAAGACGCCCTTGACTTTGCTGACGAATTTCTTCGCGGTGCGCTCAACCTTCTCCTTGATGGAGCCAGCCGCTTCTTCCGGCAGTTCAACCGGCTCAAAGTCGGTGTTGCCCCGTTTGGGTGGCGTTGAGGGTTCGGCTTGTCTCGACACCTCGCCATCCGCTGCGTCGTTGGTAAGTTGCCGTTGCCCCTTAGCTGACTCGAGGTCAGCATCGGCCGGCAAACCGTGCGCCTTGTTCTCGGCACGCACGATTTCGTTTTCGTGCTGCCGCGTGTTAAAGAGTTCATCCTGCGGGGTTTGAATCGTCTCGACATTCGCGCGTGCGCTGAGGCTGGAGCGGTCGGGCCTGCGGTTCAATCCACCGGGGGGTTTGAATCTCACGCCGCGCCTGTTTTTGCTGCGGCCAAATGATTTCTTTGCTGCCATGATAATTTAATATGCCTTTCTGTGTAGTTGTATGTTTTGCAGGACAGCGATGGCGATCAGCGAGCTTAAGACGGATGATCCGCCGTAGCTCAATAGTGGCAACGGTATCCCCGTCACCGGCATCAATCTCAGGTGCATGCCGATGTTCACAAAAACGTGGCAAAAAATGAGAGTCACAACTCCCACTGCCAACAGTTTGCCCAGGCGATCCCTCGCCAAGGCTGCGATCTGCATCCCTTTTAAAAGAATGACGGTGTATAACGCCAGCACTGCCATGCTGCCCAAAAACCCTGTCTCCTCCGCAATCACGGAGAAGATGAAGTCGTTGTGAGCCACACCCTTGGGCAGATAGCCCAAGCGGGTTTGCGGCCCTCGTCCCCACCCTTTTCCTGTCAGCCCTCCCGAGCCGACCGAAATCTCGGCCTGCCGTATGTTGTGCGTGCGCTCTCGCTGTAATGCACGGGCGGCCTTGCGCACCGCCGGGGTGGCGTTCGGCGGAGCAAAATCCTGGTGAAAATAAACCAACAACCGTTGGCGCTGATATTCCTGCAGGGAGATTCGCCAGTCTGCGGGAAAGTAGAGTGCGTTGATTATGACAAACAGCACTACCACCGTCGATGCCCCGAGGAACTTCCCCAGGAAGCGAAGCGGCACACCGGCCACGAACATCATCGCAATCCCGATCGGGAAAAATACCAGCGATGAGCCCAAATCCGGCTCTTTTAAAATAAGAATAAATGGTAGTGCAGTCATTCCGA
>JASLKI010000039.1 GCA_030747575.1 Verrucomicrobiota bacterium
GAGAGGCAGGTTGGAGGTCGCGTAGGCCCGATCGAGCTGATTCTGCTGAACGACCCGATTAGGGTTGCCGAAATTCCCTGCCGACATCCCTCCGTTGTCGGAGTAAAAGATGACGATGGTGTTGTCTGTCTGGCCCATTTCCCGGAGCTTTTCCAGCACGCGACCCAAGCTCTCGTCCACCGACTCCACCATGGCCGCGAACTCGACGTTGTCCTGGCGCTGCTTGATCTTGATCGTGCGCTGCGGCAGCACCTTGTGATCTTGATGCGAAGACTTGCCCAAAAGATCCGTCAATTTTTCGCGCGACAGCGGGGCCTTGTCGTCCGGGTTGCCCTCAAGGATGAAAGGCGGCCCCTCAAGTGGCGGTAATGTCGCCAGCTTGACGCGATACTTGTCGACCAAGTCCTTGCGCCCTTGGATCGGGTCATGGACCGAGAAGTGGGAGAGATAGAGAAAAAAAGGCTTATCCTTGCTCTGCCCCATGAAATCCAGTGCCATGGAAGTCAGGCGATCGGTAAGGTACTCGTCCTTCTTGCCCTTGATCTTCAGACCCTCCATCCGGTAAGGCGGGTGGTATCCTCCCTTCGGGCAGCACCCGTTCCACTTTGGGACTTGAACGTCAAACCCCTGATTCAGCGGACCCGCCTCGACATTGCCAAGGTGCCATTTACCAAAGATTCCTGTACGGTAGCCCTTTGCCTTGAGGGCTTCCGCCAAGGTGACCTCCTCCAAAGGCAAAGCCTGAAGTTTCTCGGCGCTGAGGAAACGCTGGAAATCAAATTCCCGGCGGCCCGAGAGCCAATCGGTAAGGTCCAGTCGACCCGGGTACTTGCCGGTCATGATGCTTGCTCGCGTGGGCGAACAGACGTGGCAGGCCGCGTAGGCGTTCGTAAAGCGAACCCCCTGCTTGGCGAAACGATCAATGTTCGGGGTCTCGTAGAAGGAACTGCCAAAACAGGCGACGTCCCGCCAGCCCATGTCGTCGACCAGAAATAGGACTACATTGGGATGCCCCGCCATGCTTGACTGCACCAAACCAAGCGTAAAACAAAAGGCAGTTGAAATTAGTCTCATCACGGAAGCCGAAATAATGCCAAAAACCCAAACCGGTGGCAATCCCACAGGCAAGTCAACGGCGTGAGCGAGTCTTCGGAGAAGGATGCTTGGACAGGATAGTTTTAAGTCGTTTTGCGATCTTTGGCCTGTCGGCATATTGGTTTTGGGTTTCCCGCGGGTCGGCCTTGTAGTCGTACAACTCGTAATCGACTTCCGCGTTCGGGTCACTGTGGTTCTTCCACTCGACAAGCCTGTAACGCTGAGTGCGGATGGCACGCCCCAGCTTTTTTCCGCGCGGGTAGGCGTGAAAGGCGTGGTCGCGAACGCGCGCATTCGGGTTCTTCAACACCGGCACGAGGCTGACGCCGTCAATCGGCTGCTGGCCACTAGGCGCGGGCAGGCCGGCCAACTCGGCCATCGTTGGGTAAAGGTCGACCGTCTCGGCGAGTTGCCCGGTCGCACTGCCCGGCTTGGCTAAGCCCGGCGCGATGACGATGATCGGGATGCGGTTGGCCTGCTCAAAGTTGGTGTGCTTGGTCCAGATGCTCAAGTCACCCAAATGCCAACCGTGGTCACCCCACAAGATAACGATGGTATTCTTGGCCAAACCCAGTTCCCCGAGTGCATTCGCCACTTTGCCAATCTGCGCATCCACATAGCTAATACTCGCATAGTAACCGTGGATGAGCTTGCGGGTGAGATCTTCATCAATCTCGCCATTGGACGGAACCGGCTTAAATGCCGCGATCTCCCCTCCGCGCTTCAGGGCGACTTTCGGTGCGTCCTTCGGAAACGCCTTGTTGACCGGCATCGGCAGCTTGGCAGGGTCATGCATGTCCCAATATTTCTTTGGCGCTGAGAAAGGCAGGTGCGGCCGCACAAAACCGGCGGTGATGAAGAACGGCGTGCCGCTCTTGGCCAAGCGCTGCTTGGCGGCCTTGAGTCGCTTGACAGTCTCGGCGGCGACGCGGCCATCGGCGTAGTCAGCATCGTTTGCCATCGGCGACTCGTACGCCGCGCCGCGAGGCAGCGAACGGATTTGCCCTAGCTTTTGGTTTGTGAACAGCGCCTCCTCGCGGGTGAGCTTGCCGCCATCGGTGCTCTCAGGATCGAGGTACTCGATCACCTTGTCATGAAAATGCAGGACGCTAAACGACCCGGGATCACCCTGATTGCCATGGCCAATGTGGAACACTTTGCCAAGCGATTCGGTGCGGTAGCCATGTTTGGCGAAATACTGAGGCATCGTGACAGCGCCGGGCCAGGCCTTGCGCAAATGGCTCCCAAGCCCATACAGGCCCGTTGATGTCGAATGCGCCCCGAGCATCAGCGTAAACCGCGACGGAGCACAGACCGCCTGGTTGCAGTACGCCATGTCGAACCGCATGCCGCGCCTAGCCAAGGCGTCCATGTTTGGGGTTATCGCCGCATTATCGCCGTAGCATCCCATCGCCGGCTTCAAGTCGTCGACGAGGATCAATAGTACGTTCGGCTTCTGTGCCGCCTGGACTGCGCCAAAACCAAGCGCAGTGACCAGTTCCAAAATCAAAATCCGGTTCATTTCTACTCTTCGCTATAAGACCAACAATCGGTTGTCGCGCGGGTATGCTCTTGATAGGTTGCCCGTTTCAACCGACGCAGGGAACTGGGATAGACAATGGAAGTCACAGAAGCAATTCGAAATCGTAAATCCGCCCGGGCGTTTCTCGACAAGGCGGTTCCGGTCGAGGTCGTCACCGAGATATTGGAATGCGCCCGGTGGGCACCGTCTGGAGCCAACACCCAGCCGTGGCATGTGGCTGTGCTTACCGGCGAAACCAAGCGGCAACTCGGCGACGCTATGGCCAAGCGGCGTACCAGCGGTGAAAAACCCCGGCCGGATTACAACTACTACCCGACGAAAAGCGAGGAGCCGTACACTTCACGCAAATACGCCTGCGCCCACGCCCTCTACTCCGCGCTGGGTATCGAGCGCAAAGACATAGAGAAGCGTAAGATGCAGTGGATAAAGAATTACCACCACTTCGGCGCGCCAGTTGCCATGCTTTTTTTCATCGATACGATTCTCGAGAAAGGCTCATGGGTGGACACCGGGATGTTCATCCAAAATGTCATGCTCGCCGCCCGCGGCCATGGGCTCGAGACCTGCCCGCAAGCAGCCCTCGCCGAGTATCCCGATGTCGCCCGGGACTTGCTCAATATCCCTAAAAGCAAAGAACTTATTTGCGGCGTGGCACTTGGGTATGCGAACTATGATGATCCGTCATACCAATACCGCACCGATCGTGAACCGATCGAGAGCTTCACCCAATGGTATCGCTAAAAAGAGTTGTCCCGATTGCATCCGCTTGGTCGTTGCTCACCGTGCTACAACCGGCTAGTCTTGGGCAAAATTCCCTGTCCGTCTCCACGCCCGAGGCCGACAACTCAGTGAAAGCTGAACTGGCTTCGTTTGCGATGGACAAGGAGTTGCAGGTCAACTTGTTCGCCGATGAATCGATGGGCATCGCCAATCCCGTTTGCATGCGGTGGGACGCGCGCGGGCGTTTATGGGTGCTGTGCACGTGGGCGTATCCGCAGCTCAAACCGGGCGCGAAGCCGAATGACAAGCTGCTCATTCTCGAAGACACCAACGGCGACGCGAAGGCGGATGAAATTTCCACCTACATCGATGGACTCAATATGCCCACCGGGTTCGCTCTCGGCCATGGCGGCGCGTACATCGGCAACGGGCGCGAGTTGCTGCACGTGCGCGATACGATCGGCGACGGCAAAGCGGACAAACGCATAGTGCTTTTCAGCGGCTTTGGAACGGGCGACACTCATCAAACCATCAACTCCTTCGCGTGGAGCCCCGGCGGCGAATTGTTTTTCAGCCAAGGGCTACACTGCTTCTCGCGCGTGCAAACGCCGTGGGGCATTCGCAAGCTAGACGAGCACGGCTCATGGCGACTGCGACCGCTACGCCGTCAACTGCACGCACACCGGCGCACCTCCGGCGGCGGCAATCCGTGGGGATTTGCTTTTGGCGATTGGGGTGAGCCATTTATTAAAAGCAACGGCCCGGGCGTCAGCGAACTGCTGCCGGGGATGGTGGCCAGCGAACAAATCGTGGGCGATTACTGGGGCGGTGCAGTGCAGATTGGCGCCACGAAAATTAAATCGATGATTATCGAAATTATCGACACGCCGGTGTTGCCCAAGGATTTTCAGGGAGACTTCTTGATTGCCGGTTATTTCGCGCGAAACATCGCCCGGCTCCGCCCCACCGTGAACGGCGCGGGCCACAAGCTGCAAACACTAGCGCCCATCCTCACTTCCACCCACAACGCCTTTCGCCCCGTGGACCTCAACACCGGCCCCGATGGTGCGCTGTACGTTGCCGACTGGTTCAACCCCATTATCGGCCATTACCAAGCCTCGCTGCGACATCCGGATCGCGACAAAAAACACGGCCGCATTTGGCGCATCACGACCAAGCTCCAGCCGCTGCTCAAGCCACCGGCGTTGCCCGAAATGAATGCCGCGCAATTATGTAATCAACTTTCCGCGCCCCTGCGCCGTACACGCAAACTGGCCAAGCTGCGCCTGATGGATTTGCCGAAGGCCAAGGCCATAGCCGCCACGCAACAATGGGTCGACGCGCTGAAACCCACCGATCCCGCGCTCGAAGCCAAACTGTTCGAAGCCATCGGCGTGTTTGAATCGCACGAAGTGATGAACCGCCCCTTGCTCGAGCGCTTGCTCGCCTCCAAAGATTATCGTGCGCGCGCTTATGCCACGCGAGTGGTTGGGCGCTGGCACGACCGTTTGAAAAACCCTCTTGCACTTTTGCGCAGCAGCGCGACCGATGAACATTCGCGCGTGCGACTGGAAGCCATCGTAGCCGTGAGCGATGTGCACGAAGCGGAATCTATCGCCATCGCCGCGCAAGCCGCCGATGGCTCGGCGGATCGCTTTATCACCTTTGCCTTCAAAAACGCCGTCCACGCTCTCTCCAGCAAATGGAAGCCCGCGTTATTAGCCGGCAAACTGGATTTTGCCAAACCGGCGCATCTGTTAAGCGTCGTGCGCCAAGACGGCGGCAACGAAGTCGCCAGCGTGGTACGGCAAAAACTGGCCGACCCCGCGCTGTCCACCGCGCGCAAACTTGTTCTCGCGGAATTGCTCGCCCAGATCGGCAACAGCGCCGATGCCGCGATGGCACTGGAGTTGGCTTCAATCCATCCAACCGTCCTGCACGCGTTGGTGAACGCCGCCCGCGAACGCAATTTGCAAGCACCCACCAATGCTGCGGAATTACTAAACGTGCCATTGAAGAGCACCACGACGCGCGTAGGAGCGGTGCAATTAATTGGCGCGTGGAGACTTAACGCGCATGCAGAGACCATCCGCACCTTGGCCACCGGCCAAACGGAACCGCTCGCCGTGCGAGTGGCCGCTGCGGTGGCTTTGGGGCAGCTGAACATTCCAGAGGCGTTGGAAACATTGGCGTCGTTGGTGACTGTGAATGGCACAGCAACTTTGCGCGTGGCGGCCTTGGGCAGCTTGGCCAAGCACGACGTGGCCCGCGCGGCGCAATTGACGGCGCGGCTGTCAGGCCAAGTGAATCCGGATGAATTGGGGCCGGTCTTGGCCGCGTTGTTGCAACGCAACGCCGGCGCGGATGCGATGGCTGGCGCGCTTGGCCAAGCGGAGGTTTCGGCGGATACCGCCAAGTTAATATTGCGCTGGCTCAACGCGGC
>JASLKI010000040.1 GCA_030747575.1 Verrucomicrobiota bacterium
AGGCAGAGAGGCAGCATCGCCGTTCTCTAAGGCAACGCCAGTTGACGCGATCAACGCCGCATTGGTCGACACGGTATATCACGCACCCAAGGAATAAATTTACCTTATGAAAAATGTTTACAGCGCCAAAGACATTGACGAGCTGCATCGTGGAGGAGGCTTGGGAAACATTCCCTCCGACGCGATCCTGACACCGTCGGCCCGCGACCGGATGAACGACCTTGGGGTGGCCAGGGCCAAGCGTAACGGCAGCCCGGCCAAGGGCGGGGACACCGACGGCGGCATCGACCAATCGGTCCGAGCCAGTAGCCCGAAGGCCGATCTTGAGCGGCTGTTCAACTGCCCCGCCGTACACGAGCTCAAGGAACAGATTTGCGAAGTCGGCCGCCGGCTCTGGCAGCGTGCCTACGTGGACGGCAATGGCGGCAATCTTTCGATCCGCCTTACCGAGGACGTCGTGCTCTGCACGCCGACGCTCGTGTCGAAGGGCTTCATGAAGCCGGAGGACCTCTGCCTCGTGGATCTTGATGGCAACCAGTTGGCCGGCGTGAAGAAGCGCACGAGTGAGATTTTGATGCACCTCTCGATCATGAAGGCCCAGCCCAAGGCCCGCGCTGTGTCGCACGCGCACCCGCCGTACTCCACCGGATTCGCCGTGGCCGGCGTGACGCCGCCGACCTGCATGATCCCGGAGATCGAGGTATTCATCGGTCGCGTGCCAATCGCCCCGTACGAGACTCCGGGCACGCCGGAGATGGGCCGCAAAGTCGCCGAGTTGGTGGGCGAGCACAATACGGTGCTGATGGAAAACCACGGTGTCGTCTCGTGGAGTCATAGTATTGAGGACGCGTATTTCAAGATGGAGATCATCGAGGCGTATTGCCGCACCGTGATTGTGACCACACAGTTGGGTGTGCAGCCGAAACAGTTTTCGCCTAAGCATCTTCAGGATTTGCTCAACATCAAAAAGACGCTCGGTGTTCCCGATCCGCGATTCGGGCTCAAGGAGTGCGAGCTGTGCGACAACGACGAATGGCGCCCCGGCGTCAGTTGTGCCGTGCCGGCAACCGGCGGCAACGCCAACAGCACACCGACAGATCCGCAGGCGGAGACGGTCGTGCAGGCGGTTACCGCCGAGATCATGAGTCGGCTCAAGGGTTGAGCCGTTGCGCTTGGCCAAGCGGCCCCTAAGATGAAATCACTCGACGCCAAGCTCGCCGACATCCGGGCCAACCCCGGCTCGAGCAAGGCGTTCATCATCGCCGACGCCAAGGATCCCGACATGGCGTTCGGCGTCAGCGCGCCGGGCCACCGCCGCTACCTTTCGGCCAAGGGCGCGCACCCGGCCCGGTTCTCGCCGGAACTCTGGGCGCGAGACGAGTTCGGCCACCGCAACCTTCCCGAGTTGCTAGACATCATCCGCGAGGTCGCTGCCCAGGGACTGGTGGACATCGTG
Organism: Verrucomicrobiota bacterium; assembly: GCA_030747575.1. Lineage (GTDB taxonomy): Bacteria > Verrucomicrobiota > Verrucomicrobiia > Limisphaerales > UBA1096 > UBA1096. Next base: position 1,457 of record JASLKI010000040.1, read on the forward strand.
CTGATGTCGGCGCACGTCAACGAGCAACTCACCATCAAGGAGGGCCTATTTCGCGACTCGCACATCACGCCGGCTGCGCGTGCCAACGATGCCACCGATGTCTGGGCCGCGCGCCACGGCAACTACTTGAGCCATCCTGCGCAGCCGTTCCGCTCGGCGAGCATCGACCACATCCAATGCGGTAAACTGGACTGTGACCGCGATGGCGATGAGTTCCCCGGGGCCAACCTTGGCCTCTACTCTGTCACCTATCTGAACGACCTCGAGCGGGACAAGCGCACGCTTGAGG
>JASLKI010000041.1 GCA_030747575.1 Verrucomicrobiota bacterium
TCGTGGCCGACTGATCATGGTTTTGACGTCAACAAGGGAGGTTGGGATGTCGGCAGTCCGCGCGGCGGTTTTTTTGCTCCGTGGCAGAATCCGAATTTGGAGTCCGGCCCCGCAGGCGAGTCACTTACCCTGCGTCTCGGCCGGGAAACTGCTAACTTCATTGAGGCCAACAAGGACAAGCCATTCCTCGCCTATCTATCCTTTTACACCGTGCATGGCCCGATACAGACCACACCCAAGTTATGGGAAAAATACCGTGACAAGGCAGTGTCAGCCGGCTTGGCCGGGGAGCGGTTTCTGTTCGACCGACGGCTCAACGTGCGTCAGGTGCAAGACTGCCCGATCTACGGCGGTATGGTCGAGACGATGGACGATGCCGTCGGCATCGTGCTGCGGAAACTCGACGAGCTTGGTTTGAGCGACAACACGATTGTCTGCTTCACCTCCGACAATGGCGGTGTCTCCTCCGGCGACGCCTACTCGACGAGCAACACGCCGTTGCGCGGCGGCAAGGGGCGGCAGTGGGAGGGCGGCATTCGCGAGCCGTTTTACATCAACGCACCCGGCGTGACGAAGTCCGGTTCGACCAGCGCCGTGCCGGTCAACGGCATCGACTGGTATCCTACATTGCTCGAGCTTGCCGGCATTCCCGTGCCGAAAAAACAGGACGTGGACGGCGTCAGCATGGTGCCGTTGCTCAAGGGCGGCGCAATAGCCGATCGGCCGCTGTATTGGCACTATCCGCACTATGGCAACCAGGGCGGTGAGCCGTCATCGATCATCACACAGGACGACTGGAAGCTCATCTATTACCACGAGGACGGTCGTGACGAACTGTACCACCTGGCCAAGGATCCGGCGGAGAAACATGATTTGGCCAGGCGCGAGCCCCGTAAAGCCAAGGCCCTCAGGGCCAAGCTCGACGCTTGGCTCAAGTCCACCGACGCCAAGCTTCCGGCGAAGGATTCTGCCTTTAACCTGGGCAAGCGCGAGGCGCGTTGGGAGTCGCTCAAGACCAAGGGCAAAGTTGGTCTGGAAAAGCGCCACGCGAACTATCTCGCCCCCGGTTACAAGCCGAACAAGGATTGGTGGGGCAGCGCCCCGGTGGATTGACGCTCAGCAGTGAGGGCACAATAACCCGATGAATTCACCAAGGCGTTTTGTTTTCGTTTGTAGTGTTATCACGCTTCTGTTTGTTGCCTCAACAGCGCAGGCCGGCGACCTCAAGATAAAGGAGAACGACCGCATTGTGATCCTCGGTAATACTTTTGCTGAGAGGATGCACCTCTTCGGGTATTTTGAAACGTTCCTGCACAGCCGTTTTCCGGATCATCGGCTGCATATCCGGTATTTGGCCTGGCCGGCGGAAGAGGTGGGGAAACCTATTCGCCCCAAGGGCTTTCCCCGCTTGGTTGACGAGCTGCGCGGGAACCGAGCCGACGTGGTGTTTGTCTGTTACGGGATGAATGAATCATTTCGTGGCAGTGAAGAGGTGGGGCATTTTCGACACATGATGGAGAGTTTTGTGCGGCAACTCCGAGCCGAAAAGTATAATGGACACTCTCCTCCCCGAGTGGTGCTGGTGACCCCCATCGCCCAGGAAAACTCGTCGGCAACGGTGGATGTTCCGGATCGAAACGGCGACTTGAAGGTTTATTCGGAGGGGCTGCTCCAAGTCGCAAATCAACCGGGTGTGCACGCCGTGGATTTGTTTTCGGCAACAGCACAGTGGGCAACGAAGCAGGGTGGCAGTTTGACTTTTAACGGGATTCATCTCACTGAATCCGGCTATCAGGTCGTGAGTCGAATAATGGCAAAGCAACTTGGCCTGCTGGACGCACCGACAGTATCGCAGACTGAAGGCGATACATCGGACGTTGATGCCTTTCGGCGGCTGGTTTACGAGAAAAACTATTGGCATCAACTGTGGTGGCACGCCCCGAATGCCTCTTATATTCATGGACGACGAAACCAAACCCCTGGATCAAAGCATCTCGGCAGCGAGCGCAAACAATCCCGTCAATTGGTCGAGGACATGGAGCGTCAAATCTGGGAGACGCAGAAACCGCGAGTGGCTGATATCTGGCGAAAGATTCCAGTGGACGGGAAGCCAATCTGGTTTCCCACACCCGCATCCCGGTCGATTTCCGGTGACGTACCCGAGTCGCTCTGGGCTGTGAAGGAGGATGGGAAGCCTGGGCGTGCCAAGTCCCCGGAAACAGAGTTGGCGATGATGAAGGTGGCGTCGGGCTATCAGGTCAATCTGTTTGCCTCCGAGGTGGACTTTCCCATTGCGAACCCGATGGCGCTTCAGTTTGATTCGAGCGGTCGTTTGTGGGTGGGCAACACACCCACCTGGCCTCATCCGCTGCCGGGGAAACAGCCTGATGACTCGATTGTGATTCTCGAGGATCAGGACGGTGATGGCGTGGCAGACAGGCACACTGTTTTTCTCGATCACTTGAACCTGCTGCATGGGTTCGGTTTCGGGGAGGGTGGAGTGCTTCTGGCTCAGGCGCCCAATCTTGTGTTGGCGCGTGATACAGACAACGACGGTCAGTCAGACTGGGTTCGGGTGCTGTTGCATGGTTTTGGTGCTGAGGACGCCGAACACGCGATGAACAATTTCAGGTGGAGTCCGGGCGGATCACTCTATTTCACGCAGGGCATTTTTTACCACACACAGATCGAGACACCTTACGGGCTAGCACGCGTACGTGACGCGGCGGTGTTTCGTTACCGGCCGGAGCGACACCGGTTCGGGGTCTACGTGTCGCACAGTTTTTGGAACCCGTTCGGCAACCTGTTCGACCGCTGGGGAGGTGGCATTATGCTTGACGCCTCTGCCGGGCAGTATTATCCGATGGATGTATTTTCCTCGAACTTCACTTATCCCAAGACCAAGCATCGGACCAATCACCTCGCCTTCAACTCCGGCGGACATATTGCATCGGGCTGCGAGCTTCTGTTTAGCACGCATTTTCCGCCCGGAGTTCAGGGCCGCTTCCTCGTCAATCATTGCGTTGGGGAAACTGGCACCGCCTGGTACACCCTGAAAACTAACGGGTCCGTCTATCAGATTGAATCTCACGGACATTTGCTGCGATGCGACGATCCGCTTTTTCGACCGGTGGCCATGGCCTTGGGGCCTGATGGCGCCCTCTACATCGCCGACTTTTATACCCAAATTTTCGAGAACGTGAACTTTTCAAAACGGCACCCCGGCCGGGATCATCGGCGTGGGCGCATCTGGCGCATCTCTCATGCTGCGCGGCCTCTCCTGAAACAACCTCGGGTCAAGGGCGAACCCGTAAAAGCGCTTTTGAGACTACTTAAATCACACGAGAGCAGCACCCGTGAGTTCGCCCGGCGGGAACTTCAACAGCGACCATCGAAAGATGTAATCCCGGCTCTGGACGAATGGCTGAAAAACCTGAACGCGGCCGACCTCGATCGGGAGCATCACCGGACAGAGGCGCTTTGGGTTCGCCAAGGTTTGAACGAGGTTGATGCAGCTCTGCTGCAGCAGCAGTTGAAAAGCTCGAATCCCAACGCCCGGGCTGCCGCGACCAAGGTGCTCAGGTATTGGCAGGAACAGATCGGCTCAGGCGATGAACTCATTAGGCAGATGGTCAACGACCCTGAACCACGTGTCCGGTTGCACGCCGTTATCGCCGCAAGTTTTAGTGGATCCCCCGAGGCGCTTGCCATTGCCATGGAGGCAGCAGTGCATCCGATGGACCCCGGCATTGAGTACGCGCTAGCGCAGACGCTTGGCTTTCTCTCCGGCAGGCCGGAGCCCGCCGTCGCACCTGGCCCGAACTTTCAACAATTGGCCAAGCGGCTGCAACGTGGCGAGAATCCAAAAGAGACAATCACGGCTCTCCATCGGATGCCGCCGGAAGCTTGGCCAAGCGACCAGATGAACGGCCTTGCTCAAGACCTGTTGAGTTACTTGAAAGACATGCCGGCCGACCGGCGCGTTGGCCAAGCCGGCCTCGAGGCCCTGTCGCTTGGCCGAGCGGCGGCGGATCGGTTGCCGGAAGAGTTGGCGCAGACACTTCTCACGGAGCTTCGGCAATACGGCGCCCCGGTGCATGTCATTCGTGCCGTACCGGCGCGGATGAAATATGACCGGGAGGAAATTCGTGTCACAGCTGGCGAGCCGATCCGGTTGGTTTTTGAAAACAACGACACGATGCCCCACAACCTGGTCCTGGTGACAATTGGCTCACGCGAAGAGGTGGGACGCGCCGCCGACGAGATGGCGACGCAACCTCGCGCATGGGAAAAGGGGTATGTCCCGGAATCCAGAAAAGTGCTACAAGCAACCCGCCTGCTGAAGCCGGGCGAGAGTGAGTTGCTAACATTCAACGTTCCAGACAAGCCCGGCAAATACGAGTTTGTCTGCACGTTCCCAGGGCATTGGAGGACCATGTACGGCGTGTTTAATGTAAATCCGGGTTGAGGCTGTGCTTGCCCAGGCAGTCCGCGCATATTTGCATTGCGGTGGGTTGACGGCGTTATCAGTCTGCTAAATGGTTCTCGGCGTGAAGTACATTATTATTCTCCTGCTGGCCTTCCCTGCACTTGGTGTGTCGGCGGTGGAGCGGCCGAACATCCTCATCATTTTGACCGACGACCAGGGGACGATTGATGCCAATTGCTATGGCTCAACCGACCTCAGTACGCCCAATATCGACAGACTTGCGGCCACGGGAGTGCGATTCACTCAGGCGTATGCGCACACGGTTTGTTGCCCGGCGCGGGCGGCGTTGATGACGGGACGGCATCCGCAGCGGAGTGGTGTCCATCACTGGACGCAGGGTGACATGAATGGACCGGACGGTATCAACATGGCTCTTGATGAGGTGACGCTGGGCGAGGCACTGAAGACTGTTGGTTATCGAACCGCGCTCTTCGGGAAATGGCATCTTGGAGCCCATCGGGATTTTGGGCCAAAGAAACAGGGCTTCGATGAGTTCTTTGGCATCCGCGACGGCTTCATTGACAACTACAATCACTATTTCCTGCATGGCAGTGGATTTCATGATTTGTACGACGGGATCAAACCAGTGAAGGCATCGGGCAAATATTTTCCTGAGCTGATGGTGCAGCGTTCATTGAAATTCATTATGCAAAACAAGGATCGGCCGTTCTTACTCTATGTGCCGTTTAACATTCCGCATTATCCGGAGCAGGCGCTCAAGCAGTTTGAGGCGGGGTACAAGGACATTGCTGACCCGGCACGGCGCTCCTACGCGGCCATTGTCAGCACGACCGATCACTATATCGGCCAGATTATCGACAAATTGGAGGCGCTGGACCTGCGCGAAAATACGGTTATCATCTTCGCCAGCGACAACGGGCACTCGGAGGAAACCGGCAATCGAATCCGAGTGGACAATCATGGAAGCGGTTATCCCAAGGGTCATTTTTATGGCGCTAGCGGCGGTGGATCCACTGGCAAGTGGATCGGGCAGAAGGGCAGCTTTCTCGAGGGTGGTGTGCGCGTGCCGGCCATCATTAGTTACCCGGCCAAGTTGCCAAAGGGGGAAGTGCGTGGGCAAATCATCACGGCAATGGACTGGTTCCCCACGGTGCTCGACCTCTGTGGTGTCCAGCAACCCTCTAACGCTCCAAAGCTAGATGGCTATAGCGTGTTACCGTTGATCCGAAGCGCCAAGTCGAAGTCGAAATACAAGATTCTACATTTCGCCTGGGGTAAAAAATGGGCCGTTCGCGAGGGTGACTGGAAACTGATCGGTTCGGACGGGAACACCAAAGTGTCGCTGCGAAACCTGGTCGATGCCAAGCCTGAGGCAAAGGATTATGCCAAGGCCAAACCGGAAATTGTGCAGCGCCTCAGGACCCTGCACAGTTTATGGGTGAAGGAGGTTTCGTCAAAGTAACGGTTCTTTGCTGAATGCAAGGTTTGTGCTGGTTTAGTGATGGGACTACAGGGAGAATACCGGCCACTCATGAGGTTTTTGTCACCGTTGATTTTTCTGTTTGCCTGTTCCCTGCATTCGGCTGAGCGGCCGAACATCCTTTTTGCCATTGCTGACGATTGGGGTTGGCCACATGCCGGCTCGTACGGTGACCCGGTGGTCAAGACGCCGACCTTTGATCGTTTGACGAAGGAGGGGGCACTGTTTCGCCACGCCTACGTGTCATCGCCGTCCTGCACGCCGTCGCGCGGTGCCATCCTGACAGGGCAATGGCATTGGCGACTTGAAGGTGCGGGTAATCTCTGGAGCGTGTTTCCTGACAAGTATGACACGTATCCCGAACTATTGGCTAGGGCCGGTTACGTGACTGGTGTCAGCAGCAAAGGATGGGGGCCGGGGCGCACTCAAAAGAAAGGTCGTCAACTAGCGGGACCTCGCTACAAAAACTTCCGCGCCTTTTTGAAGAACAGGGAGAGTGACAAGCCGTTTTGTTACTGGCTGGGCAGTTCCGATCCACACCGTGGTTACGCCAAGGGTTCGGGGGTTAAAAGCGGGATGAACCTTTCAAAAATTAAATTATTCCCCCATTTCCCGGATTCTAATGAAGTCCGCAGCGACGTTGCGGATTATTATTTTGAAGTGCAACGTTTCGACAGCTTGGTTGGGGGCGCGATTAAGGTGCTTGAGGAGAGCGGTGAACTCGATAACACCATCGTCGTCATGACAGGCGATCACGGCATGCCGTTCCCTCGCTGCAAGAGCAACAACTATGACAGTGGGGCCCGAGTGCCGCTTGCAATTCGTTGGCCATCGAAGGTGAAGGCGGGAACGGTGGTGAACGATTTCGTAAGCCTTGTCGATATGGCGCCGACGTTCTATCAGGCTGCAGATTTGGATGTTCCAAGTGATGTTTCCGGTCGGAGCCTGTTGTCGCTCCTCGCGGGTAATGACAAGAGCGATCGAAGCTATGTGCTACATGGCAAGGAACGGCATGTGCCGGGCCAGGAAGGGAAGGATATGGGTGGCTACCCGACTCGAGCCATTCGGACTCACGACTTTCTGTATCTTCACAACTTTCGGCCCGACCGTTGGCCGGCGGGTACTCCCCACTATCAAATGGCGGCGATTAAGGGAGCTTGGTTGAGCGACTGTGACAATGGTCCGACTAAAACCTACATGGTTGAGAGCCGGGATAAGAACGCCCATCATCGCAGGCTCTATGAGTTGGCGTTTGGAAAACGCCTCGCCACTGAATTATACGATCTAAAGAAAGATCCCGATCAACTGGTGAATATCGCCGCCGATTCTGGCTATGCTGAAACCGTGAAAAAATTAAAGGCGCATCTTTTTGCTGAGCTGGAAAAAACAAATGACCCTAGAGTGACTGGCAAGGGACCCGACTTTGACAAGTTTCCCTACCTTGGCGGAGCTCCGAAATTCCCCGGCCGCTAACACGCGATTTCAAAATAATGAACTCAAACTCTCAAGCTGTCTGGATGAAAAAATGCAGAACTCTTGTCATCTTGTGCGCCCTTGCAATCCTCGCCCCTGGCTCTCCGCTCAACGCCGATGCTGCGAGGCCGAACATCCTCATCATCTTCACCGACGATCAGGGCTATGCGGATATGGGCTGTTACGGCAACAAGAAGAACAAGACACCGCGCATGGATCGGTTGGCCAAGGAGGGAACCCGGTTCACCAGTTTTTATGCGCAGTCGGTGTGCGGGCCGTCGCGCTCGGCCTTGTTGACAGGACGCTATCCGTTTCGTAGCAAGGGTTGGGCAATGCCGGCGAGCGAGATCACCTTCGCCGAGCTGATTCGAAAAGCAGACTACCAGACGGCCTGTATCGGCAAGTGGGATGTCTCCAACCGAAAGGTGATCATCCCGCGGATGCCCAATGCACAGGGTTTTGACTATTACTTCGGTACGTTGGGGGCGAATGACGGTGGCACAGTGGCATTTCATGAGAACAACCAGGCTGCCGGAAAGACGAGCGACATGGCCAGTCTCACCCGCCTTTACACGAACAAAGCTATCAATTTTCTCAAAAACAAACGCGACAAGGGAAAGCCATTCGTCCTCTACGTGGCGCACACGATGATGCATACCATTATCGATGCTTCACCGCGTTTTCGAGGGAATTCAAATGGCGGCCTGTACGGCGATGTGGTGGAGGAGTTCGATTATGAGACCGGCCGTTTGCTCGACGTCTTGGACAAGGAGGGCCTGCGCGACAACACGCTGGTGATTTACACCTCAGACAACGGCCCGTGGAATCAACCCGCCTACACCAGCAAAAAGAAAGGCCACCCGGAGGGGTCCATCTTCTGGGGCGAGGCTGGGCCGCTACGGGACGGGAAGGGTTCCTGTTACGAGGCTGGCTACCGCGTTCCCTGCATCGTCCGTTGGCCAGGCAAGGTGGCGGCCGGTGCCGAGTCCAAGGCTATCTTTTCGACGCTGGATTTCATGCCCACCTTCGCCAATCTCGCCGGCTTCAAGGTTCCCAATGACCGGGTGATCGATGGAGTTGACCAAACAGATTTGTTGCTTGGCGACAATCCAAGAGGCAACCGCAAGACGTTCGTGTACCGCAACAACGGCATCCGTAGGGGCAAATGGAAATATCTAAAAGCCAAGCACAACGTGTACGGCTATGCACGCG
>JASLKI010000042.1 GCA_030747575.1 Verrucomicrobiota bacterium
CGAGCTGGCGCAACGGCTGTCGCTGTTTCTCTGGAGCAGCATCCCGGATGAACCGCTGCTAGCCGCCGCACGGGAAGGGCAGTTGCGGCAACCGGCCGTGCTGGAGACACAGGTACGTCGCATGTTGAATGACCGGCGCAGTCGTGCGTTGTCCGAGAACTTCGCGCGCCAATGGCTGCGGCTGGATCAACTCATCACCGCCGTGCCAGACTTCGACCGCTTTCAGGTGTACTACTCGCGCATCGGCTGCGAGCAGTGGAAGTTTGGCCTGCAAACGATGGTGGAGCCGCTGTTGCTTTTTGAAAGTGTGCAGGTGGAGGACCGCTCGATCATGCTGTTTGTCGACAGCAATTACTCATACCGTTCTGATGAGTTGCAGGCTTGGTACACGTCTCCAGAGAGTCCGTTTGGAAGCAAAGAAAATCGCAACCGTTTTAGCACCCACACACAGAATTTCCATAAGCGAAAATTGCACAGCCGGCGGGAGGGTGGAGTGATTACCACCGCTGCGGTGCTCACGATGACCGCAACGCCGTTGCGCACAAGCCCCATTAAGCGAGGCGCGTGGGTGGCCACGACGATCTTCAATGATCCACCACCGCCGCCGCCCGATGTGGTGCCGGAGATCGAGGCGGATGATGCGACCATCGAGGCCAAGGGTCTGACCATCCGCGAGCGCCTCAAGCAACACGCCACTGACCAGACTTGTGCCAGCTGCCATGCGCGCATCGATCCGCTGGGTTTCGCGTTGGAGAGCTTCGATCCCATCGGGCGTTGGCGCGAAAAGTACACCAGTGGCCTGCCCATCGACTCCAGTGGCAAACTGTTCGGCGAGGCTGAGTTCAAGGACATCGAGGCGTTCAAGGACGCCATTCTGGAGCGACCGGAAAAATTCATGCGCGCCTTCAGCGAGCATCTGTTGAGCTACGCTCTTGGTCGCGAGTTGAAGATCACCGACAAGCCGTCGATCGATAAAATTACCCGGCGCGTCATGGCCGATCATGGGCGTTTCTCCACCGTCGTGGTTGAGATTGCCAAGAGCATTCCGTTCCGGCATAAAACCGGGCAGAACGAAAGCAAATGAATGTGCTGAGAGAAAAGCAAATTCCGAGGCGTACTTTCCTGCGCGGCTGCGGCGCGGCACTGGCGCTGCCTTTACTCGATGCGATGCAGGCCAGAGGCGCGAAGTCCGTCCAGCCGCCCAAGCGCATCGCGTTCTTTTATACGCCCAACGGCGTGGCGCAAACAGCGTGGCACCCGGCTGAGACCGGCCACAACTTCGCCTTAAGTCGAACGCTTCAGCCGTTGGAGCCGCTACGCAAAAAGATTTCACTCTTCACCAATCTCGATCGCGTGAAAGTGCCGGGGACAGATGGGCACGCGCAGGCCGGCGCGTGTTACCTCAGCACTGCTGCGCCTGATGAACTTTCGCCCGCGGGTTATCCCCTCAAGCGCACCATCGACCAGGTCATTGCCGACACCGTCGGCAAGGCTACGCCTTTCCGTTCGCTTGAGCTCTCATGCAATAGCTTTACCGACAACCGCGAGTCGGTTTATTTCGACAATATCTCTTGGTACGGCCACGGCCATGTGGCGCGTTCTATCAAGGATCCGCGCAAGGTCTTCCAGCGTTTGTTCAATGTGCAGGAACATCGCGCCAACGGTAGCGTACTCGATCTTGTGTTGGCTGATGCCGAAGATTTGCAGGGGAAGCTCGGTCGACTCGACCGCTACAAGCTCGACGATTATATGGACTCGGTTCGCACTGTGGAGCAGCAGATCGAGCGCATCACCAAGCGGCAGGTAGATATTCGAGACATTGGCCTTGAGGAGCCGGAAAAACTTTGGACTACAATGCGACGTGATGAATACATTCAGATCATGGGTGATTTGATGATCATTGCACTGCAAACTGACCTCACACGCGTGAGTTCCATGATGGTTGCGCCTGAGCGCTGGTCCACGCCACTGATGTTCGAGGATGTGTTTGTGAAGCCCATCGATCATCACGGCTGGACGCACAATCAAAAGAATGCTGGTGTGCTGGGTGATCTCGAGAAACTCGATCATTTTCACATGCGCCAGTTTGCGCGCATCAGCGCCAAGATGGATGCCATCCAGGAAGGTGAAGGCACGTTGCTCGACAACATGATGTTTACCTACGGCTCCGGCCTCAGCAGCGGTATGTTGCACGAATGCACCAATCTGCCCACCTTGATTGCCGGCAGTGCGGGTGGTCTTCTGAAAACCAACCGTCACGAACAGCACGCGAAAGGCACCCCCATCGCTAATCTGTGGGTTTCCATGGCCCAAATCATGGGCGTAAAAACCGACCGACTCGGGGATAGCACCGGTTCTCTAAAAGGCTTTCTCGCGTAAGGAAACTCCGGGAAGATTTATGAAAGTTTTATTCGCGCTTTTCATTGCGTCGTCGTCGCTTTCAGCGTCGCCGAATTATGTGTTGATTTTTTGTGATGATCTCGGGTACGGCGACCTGGGGTGTTATGGGTCGAAGAAAAACCGTACACCGCGCATTGATCAGCTGGCGCGCGAGGGGATGCGGTTCACCGATTTTTATTCCTCCAGCCCCGTGTGCACCCCTTCGCGCGCGAGCCTGATGACCGGCTGCTACGCGCGGCGGGTTGGGATGCATGAGGATTTCACCGGGCACTGGGTGCTTATCCCGCGCAGTCGTCGTGGGCTCAGTCCCAACGAGTTGACTTTACCTGAGGCGCTCAAGGCCGAGGGTTATATCACCGCTTGCATCGGCAAATGGCATCTTGGTGATCAACCACCGCACCTTCCCACTTCGCACGGCTTTGATGAGTACTTTGGCATTCCCTATTCGAATGATATGGCCAGCAAACGTCGCGGCGATCCGCCTTTGCCGTTGGTTAAACAAAAAAGCGTGATCGAAGCACCAGCCAACCAGGCTACACTCACGCAGCGTTACACAAGGGAAGCGGTAAACTTCATCGAGCGCAATCGCAAGCGACCGTTCTTACTGTATCTGCCTCACACCTTCCCACATCTCCCGCTCTTTGCCTCGAAGGACTTTCACGGCAAAAGCGCCAACGGGCGTTACGGTGATTCGGTGGAGGAAATAGATTGGTCCACCGGCCAGATTTTGAATGCGCTTAAAAAGCATGGTCTTGAGAAAAATACACTTGTGATTTTCACCTCGGACAACGGCTCCAACGGCCGCAATGGCGGTTCCAATGCACCCCTATCCGGTTCCAAGGGGAGCACGATGGAAGGCGGCATGCGCGTGCCAATGATCGCCCGCTGGCCCGGCCGCATTCCTGCCGACAGCACGTGTAGCGCACTGGCCAGCACCATGGATTTTCTGCCGACCTTCTGCGCACTAAGTGAAGCCAAACTGTCCAAAAACAAAATCGATGGGCACAGCATCGCGCCGTTGTTATTCAGAGACGAGGGATCATCCCGATACGAGGCGTTTTTTTATTATCGTCGCCGCCAGCTTCAGGCCATCCGCTGGGGCGATTGGAAATGGCATCTCCCTTTGAAGAACACATTTCCAGCGTGGACCACACCAAACAACAAGGGCCGTGGACGACCTGGTAAGTTGGTGAATCTCAAAACAGATCTCGGTGAGAAGATCAACGTTCAGAATGCGAACCCCAAAGTGATGGTTAGGATGAAACAACTCGCTGCCCAAGCCGTCACCCAGCTCGGAAACGAAGCCAAGCCCGGCACGAAGACACGTAAGGCAATGACTTTGGATTCCTCCAAGCCAATGGTTTTATCAAAACGATAGCACCTTTTTTCATGCAAATCGCATGACCAAACAAATCTGCCAATCATTGCTTAATGACCTGCATGATGACTCTTGTGGTCTCATCACCTGCTTTCGAGGCCAAAGGCAAACCGGCAAGCAACAACTACCTGATTTATCCATGACTAAATCAAATAAGACCAACCGGCGTTGTTTCCTGAAAACGAGTGTTTTGGCTGCTGTTTCTGCGCCAACGATCATTCCCTCATCCGTGCTTGGCCAAGCGGGCAAACCAGCGCCGAGCAACCGCATAACCGTCGGCCTTGTTGGCTGTGGCGGCCGGGGCGTGGGTGTGATGAACTCGTTCCTCAGAGAACCAAACGCGCAAGTCATCGCCACCTGCGACCCGTATGAGACCCATTACCGTGGACAAGGGAAGGGTCGCGCGCTTGGCCGCAAACCAGCAGCCGAGATGGTTGGTAAAAAGTACGGCTCAAAGCCCTGCGACACTTACGCGAACTACCGGGATCTGTGCGCCCGTGATGACATCGACGTCGTGATTGTTGCCACGCCCGACCATTGGCATGCAGTGCAGGCGCTTGAGGCGCTTCGGAACGGCAAGGACATCTACTGCGAAAAACCGGTCACCCATTTTTTCGCCGAGGGCCAGGCGCTTTATCGTGAGGTAGCCAAGCGCGGGGCGATCTTTCAAACCGGCTCGCAACAGCGTTCCGCAACTGTGTTTCGAAACGCCGTGGAACTCGTCCGTAACGGGCTCATCGGCAAGGTCAATGAAGTGAAGGTAGGTTTGCCCAAGGGGCCAGACAAGATTAAGGGTGATCCGACCGAGGAGAACCGTTCGGGCTGGGAGGATTACCAACTCTGGACCGGCCCCGCGCCGATGTTGCCGTATGTGCACGCGCGGCATCATCAGATGTGGCGGGTGCACCTGGCCTATGGCGGTGGCCAGTTGATGGACTGGATCGGTCATCATAATGACATTGCCCACTGGGGGCTCGGCGAGGACCGGGGTGGCCCGATCCGTGTCGAGGCCAAGAACTTCACGTGGATTCCCGTTCCGGTTTACAAGGCACCGGAGCATTACGAGGTGCACTGCGAGTACGCCGGCGGCATCCGAACCAGCATTGGCACACACAACAAAATGGGTACCAAGTTCATCGGCGAGAAGGGTTGGGTGTACGTCAATCGAGGGAAGCTCGACGCGTCAAACCTTGACTGGCTGAAGTCCGGATTCAACCCGGGCAAGTTCAAGGCGTACAAGTCCGGGAATCACACACGAAACTTTCTTGAATGCGTGAAGAGCCGCAAGCCGGCAATCTGCCCTGCCGAAACGTCGCACCGTTCCATCACACCGGGCCACCTGGGCTACGTCTCTAACGAGCTTGGCCGCGCGTTGAAATGGGATCCAAAAAAAGAACAATGCGTTGGCGACAATGAGGCCAACACGTTGCTCAACAAGATGGACCACCGCAAACCCTGGACACTGGGATGACTACCAACACTTGCAGTCATTTCGTTAATATCCTCAACAGCCTTTGCCCTCGATTCACTGTGCTGTCATTAGCGACAACCCCGCTGGCGTCCAAGAGGACTTGGATAAAGGCATAGATGTGAATTTAAGTTTTTGGTGGATTCCATTTCAACGCGCGGCCAAGCGCTTGGTTTTCAAATAAAAAGGGTGAATTTTGTGTTGATGAGTTTCGCATCACTTCACTAATCACTTTATTCCGAGCTTGAGTTCAGTGGTGAATGATTGAGAGTGGGCACGTGAACAAGCAACGGTCATTCATCCTCACGTTCTTTTTCCTTGTAGTCACTTCCTTTGCCGCGCCGAAGAAATACAATGTGCTCTTCATTATTTCTGATGATCTGACTTCGACCGCGTTGTCCTGTTATGGAAATACGGTGTGCAAAACACCGAATATCGACGCCCTTGCAGCTAGAGGTACACGCTTCACCCGCACCTATTGTCAGGGTACCTATTGCGGCCCTTCGCGTGCCTCATTTATGAGTGGCTATTATCCGCATGCGACGGGTGTGTTGGGATATAAGAGTCCGCGCCCACAGATTGGCAACCGAGCGACATGGCCGCAGCATTTCAAGAATAACGGCTATCACTCCGCGCGCATCAGCAAGATCTATCACATGGGTGTTCCCGGCGGCATCGAGCAGGGTGGTCATGGTGCTGATGACGCCGCCTCGTGGACCGCCCGCTTCAACAGTCCAGGCCCTGAATGGAAAGCGCCCGGCCAGGGTGAGACTCTGGAGGGCAATCCCGATGGCAAACGGCCGGTCGTGGGCGGCAACACCTTTGTGGTAGTGGAAGCTGAAGGTGGTGATTTGGTCCATTCAGATGGTAAAACTGCAGCGAAGGCCTGTGAGCTACTGGCGAAGTATGCGAAAGAGGAGCAGCCATTCTTTCTGGGCGTAGGCTTTGTACGTCCGCATGTGCCGTTTGTGGCGCCCGAAAAATATTATCCTCCCTTCCTGCCGTATTCCAAAATGAAACTGCCGCTCAAGGTTAAAGGCGACTGGGATGACATCCCCAAGCCGGGCATTAACTACAAGACCAGCGTGAACATGAAGATGGATGTCCGACGGCAAAAGAAGGCCGTGGGTGGCTACTACGCCTCGGTAAGTTTCATGGATGCGCAGGTGGGCAAGGTGTTGGCTGCGCTAGAAAAGACAGGACTGGAGGATGACACTATTGTGATTTTCACGAGCGACCACGGCTATCATCTGGGTGAGCATGATTTTTGGGCCAAGGTGAGTTTGCTTGATGAGTCCTCGCAGGTGCCGCTCATAATCAGAGTACCCGGCAAGAAACCCGCCGTATGCCATTCCTTGACCGAGTTGCTTGACCTTTATCCCACCGTTTCCTCCCTCTGCGGGCTGCCAGCCCAATCGCGCCTGCAGGGTAAGGATATCTCCAAAATGCTTGATGACCCTAGGCATACTGTGCGTACTGCCGCCTTTTCAGTAGCACCCATGCGCCGTGGTTTTCTTTTACGCGAGAATGAGTGGGCCTACATTCAGTACGGTGAGAACGGTGCTAAAGGCATTGAGCTTTACAACGTAAAAAAGGATCCGCACCAGTACACCAGCCTCGCTCAACATCCTGTTCACCAAGAAACCGTGGTTCGTTTCAAAGCCCAGATGTCGGGCAAGCTGCGGGACATCCGCAACAATGATCTCAGTCGGAACTGAAAACCAAGTTACGGGTTGTCATTAAAAACATCGTCATTTCCAAACTGTTTATCCGAAGATAACGCTCTTTTTCTTGCTTGTGGAGGGGCGGCATTAAATTATTGCTACGTGATTCGCCTTTTTGCTTTTTGCAGTTGTTGGTACTTGGCCAAGCGCTATCGTTTTTGACGTGGTGAAGCTCTTCACCATCCCGGGGCAACACGAGTACGGAGGGAAGCTGTTTCCATTGGCGATTAGCGCGCCGGAATGTTCCCTGCCCGAAGGTTGCAAGTGGGCGAGTGAAATTGCCGGCGAATTATCCAAAGCGGCTTTTGAGCATGGAGCCGTTTTGGTTAGAGGTTTGCCGATGAGCAAGCCGGAGGATTTCGATGCGGTCGTTACTGCTTTCAATTTCCAAAATTTCTCCTACGCGGATTCGTTGTCGAACGCCTATCGCATCAACTACACGCCACGAGTTTTTTCTGCCAACGAAGCGCCATCGGATATTACAATCTTTCTTCATCATGAGATGGCGCAGACGCCGATTTATCCAAGTAAACTTTTTTTCTTCTGTCAAAGGGCTGCCGACGAAGGAGGCGCGACGCCGATTTGCCGCTCCGATGTTTTGTGGAAACGCCTATACGAACGGCAGCCCGACTTCGCCGAGGCCTGCCGGGTCAGGGGCCTGAAATATTCCAACGTCATGCCGGCCGAAGCTGACGAGTCGTCCGGTATGGGGCGCAGTTGGCAAAGCACTTTCAGCGTGGACACCCGCGAAGCCGCCGAGGCGCGCTTGGCCAAGCTAAGTTACTCTTGGGAATGGCATCGCAATGGCGACCTCCGCGCCACCACGCCAGTGCTCCCTGCTGTGCGCGATCTCGGCGATGGGCGCACCAGTTTTTTTAACCAACTCATCGCCGCCTTCAACGGCTGGAAAGACACCCGCAACGATCCGTCAAGGGCGATCACGTTTGGCGATGGCACATTGCTCAATCCTGAGGACGTTGGAGTAGCCAATGCCATCGCCCACGAAGTTACTTTCGATATCCCATGGCAAGCAGGTGATCTTGCGTTGGTTGACAACTACGTTGCCATGCATGGTCGCCGCACTTTCAAAGGAACCCGCAGAGTGTTGGCATCTCTTGTGGCCCACGATTAAACCCCGGTAGCGGTACAAAGAAGTTGTTGGATAAACTTGATTGACGGTGTAGTTTTTCGGGAGCAATAAACCGATCCAATTGAACCAATCTGGAAAATAAAATGTTGAAACACCGACACCTGAACATCATCGGAAGACGTCGTTTCCTGAAGCAAGCGGCCCTGGGAACCACTGCATTCTGGACGGTTAGGGGTGCCTTCGCCGAGGCTCTAACTTTGACTCCCAGACAGACCGAGGGTCCACTCTACCCGGATCATCTTCCTCTGGACACCGACAACGATCTTCTTCGTATCAACGACTCCATCACTCCCGCGATTGGCGAGATGACTCATGTCAGCGGTAAAATCCTCGATAGCAAGGGAGACCCCATCAGGAATGCCATCGTGGAATTATGGCAGGTGGACAATCAGGGCGTGTACATTCACTCGCAGACCGCGAAAAGTTCAAAAAGAGATAAGAATTTTCAGGGCTTTGGAAGGTTCATCACCGGAAGTTCGGGTGAATATTACTTCAGGACAATCAAACCGCCTGCGTACGGTGGCAGGGCGCAACACATTCATTTTGCCGTGATCCGTGGCAGGCATCGGGTGTTGACCACGCAGCTTTACGTGAAGGGCGATCCAAAGATAAAGCGGGATGGGCCCATCAATGAAATCAAGAACCCGAATTTGAGGAACATGCTCATTAAGGAGTTCAAACCCTTGAAGGGATCAAAGACCGGTGAACTGATCGTCGGTTTTGATCTGGTTGTCGGTGTTACGCCGGAGGATCCCAAGGAGGATCCAGTGCGTTTGCATAACCCAAAATACAAGAAGGGCTGAGCCAATCCCCAAGCGCAGGTTTTCCCGCCGCATCAATTGAAGGCACTGCCTGCTGTTCGCGTTTTATTTGGAAGTGGCAACTTCAGTGGACATTTAGCCTTTTCGGTTGCAGATTTATTGAGGCTGTCATCTAATCGTCCGTGATGCATCAGCTTTTTAAATGCCTACTACTGTCTTTTGGTTTTATGGCAGTCGGCTTGATGGCTAATCCCACGGCGGAGCAGGTCGAGTTTTTCGAAAAAAACATCCGTTCTGTCCTCGCCGAGCATTGTTACGAGTGCCACAACAGCAGCGACAAGGCCAAGGGCGGCTTGGCGCTGGATTGGCAGGGCGGTTTGGCCAAGGGCGGCGACAGCGGCCCGGTGCTCGTCGCCGGCAAGCCGGGCTCGAGTCGGTTGCTCCGGGCGATTCGCCACGAGGAGAAGGATCTTAAGATGCCCAAGGACGGCCCGAGATTGTCTCCGGCCATCGTCCAGAATTTCGAGAGGTGGATTGCAATGGGGGCTCCCGACCCGCGAATCATGAAGCCCAGCAGGGAGGATATTGCCAAAGCCATCTCGTGGGAGACCATTCGCGAGCAGCGAAAGCAATGGTGGAGTTTTCAGCCCGTTCGTTTTCCTGCGCCGCCGCGTGTGAAGGGCGATTGGGCGCAAACCGACATCGACAAATTCATTCAAGCCGAGTGGGAGGCTGAGGGTCTTTCTCCGGGAGGCAACGCCGAACCGCACGCACTCATTCGCCGCCTGTCGTTCGTGCTGACTGGCCTGCCCCCGACGCTGGAGGAGACGGCGGCGTTTGTGCAGGTTGCTGAGAGTGATCGCCGGGCCGCTGTCGTGAATGCCGTCGAGCGACTGCTCGCCTCGCCCCATTTTGGTGAGCGCTGGGCGCGGCACTGGATGGACTGGGTGCGCTATGCGGAGTCACTCGGGAGCGAGGGCGATCCTGCCATCCCGAATGCCAACCAGTATCGCAACTACCTCATCCGTGCGTTCAATGCCGATGTGCCGTACGACCAGTTGTTGCGCGAACACATTGCCGGCGACCTATTGCCTAAGCCTCGTCTTAACATGAAGCTTGGTCTGAACGAATCGGCGATCGGTCCGGCTCATTATCGTTTCGTGTTGCAGGGCTTTGCTCCGACGGATGCACTCGACGAGTTGGTGCGGACAACTGAGAATCAGATTGATGTTGTGTCCAAGGCGTTCCTTGGTCTCACAGTTTCGTGTGCGCGTTGTCACAATCACAAGTTCGATCCGATTAGCCAGGAGGATTACCACGCGTTTTACAGCATCATGACCAGTTGCCGGCCGGCGACGGTCAATATCGATACGTCTGCCCGACAGGAAACCAACAAGGCTAAATTGACCGGGTTGAAACCCAGAATTCGCGCTGCGCTTGCCGAGCAGTGGTTGGCTGAAACGGGCACAATCTCGGAGCAAATCCTTCAGCCAAGCGCAGAGTGGAAAAAAGCCATTGAGGGTGCCAAGGATTTCAAAAATCCGCTGCACGCTTGGAATCAGTTGCGCTTGGCTAAGGGCGAAAAATTCACCGAAGATTGGAAGAAACTTGCCAATGCTTTTTCAAAAAGCAAAAAGGCACTCGATGAACAGCGTTCACGAAAATATGCCAAGCGCTGGCAGCTTGGCCAGGATACCGATCCACTGAACGAATGGGTGCTCGATGGCAACGGCTTGGACGGCACGGTGGCCAAGGCTGGCGCGTTTCGCGTTTCGCCAAGCGGTGATCGAATCGTAGAAAATATTCTGCCTGCTGCCGTTTATTCACATCTGCTTTCGGACAAGCACGTAGGGGTTCTTGGCTCGCCGTCATTTCGTGTGGAGCCCGGTCAGTCCCTTTTTGTGCGCGTCATAGGTGGCGGGGATGTCATGGCGCGCTATGTGGTGCAAAACTACACCCGAAATGGCACGGTGTATCCGGTCACACGGCTCAAGGACGGCAAATGGCGCTGGCAATCGTGGAGCATCAAGTATTGGGAGGGTGACGACGTTCACCTGGAAGTCACCACCGCAGGCGAACAGGCCATTCTCGCCCGGAACAAGTCGAAATCATGGTTTGGTGTGAGCGATGTCATCGTGGTTCAGAAGGGACAATTGGCTCCACGTGAGGAACCAGCTGAATTTGTTGCACCACTTTTTGCCAAAGGCGATCCGGGGAATGCCAAGCGCTTGGCCAAGCGTTACGCAGGGGCACTGCGACAGAGCATCCGGGCCTGGCAGCGCGGCAAAATGACTGATGAACAGGCCAATTTT
>JASLKI010000043.1 GCA_030747575.1 Verrucomicrobiota bacterium
TGATCTCACGGTCAAAATATCCGGCGCGCGACAACGCTTCGAGCTGGTTCTCTGTGCCGTCGCCGTAATCGATTGGACGATTCAGCTGTCCAGTGTAAAAGCCAAGGGCACCCCTTGACTTAGAGTTGTGGCAGGATAGGCATTCGCGCCGGCTAGGGTACGACCAGACCAGCTTGGCCAAGCCGTCACCATCGCGGATGGTCAACTCCTCCGATTGACCACTGGGGGGCACGAGCGTGGCGTCTGTTTGCGTGTCGTTCCAGCGATACGTCGTACCGTACCAATACCATGGCGTCCTGTAGAGGATGCGTGTCTCGAGTCGCTTGCGCCTGTTCAAGCCATCTTCGACAACATCGAGTTCAAAATGTTTCACCCAGACGGAGCCGCCGGGGAAAGACCACGGCTTGTAGGCGTTGAAATGAATTTTTGATTTCGTGTCGGCGATGCTGAACCAACGCCGCTTGTGCGCGCCATCCGACCACAGCGGCGTGGCCACCTCGTACGGCACGATGCCCCCGTGGGGTTCGAGCGTGGCCAAGTCGCGGAACAGGCCAAGGTCGCTGAGTTTTTCCGGCAAAGGCGTTGCGGCGGGGTCGCGACCTGCGATGAGCTTCTTGATCGTCCCTTCGCGCCAGTCGGCGAGTAGGATGTCGTCGGTCAGCGGATGCGTGCCCAGCGTTGAGATGTTGTCATCCCAACACAGCCAGCGGATCGTGCGTTGCCCGTTGGTTTGGCCGCGGAAATCCACCGCCCCGATCCAGCCACTCCAGAAATCGGAGAACACAATGTGCCTGTCGAGGCTGGTTGGCTGGTCACCGCGATAAAACAGAAAACCGGCGATGTCGTTGCCGTATGAGCGGCCGTACTCGGCCTCGGGAAAAATATAGTCATTGCGGCTGGCGGCGGGGTCGAATTTCGGCCCCTCCGGCGTGCCCTCGAAAACGGGGTAGCCGTAATTGCCGCCGCGCTCGATAAGGTTGATCTCCTCGCGCACATGGTCGCCGGTGTCGCCGGTGTACAGTTTGCCGGTGTCTGGATCGAACGCCATGCGCCATGGGTTGCGTAGGCCGACTGCCCAAAACTCCGAGCGCAGTTTCGCAGCGTCCACCGGTTCGCCAGCGAAGGTCTTCGCGCCGACAAACGGGTTGTCGCTTGGCACGAGATAGTTCCCGTGCAGGCCGGCGTGGGGGGCTGGCTTGAGGTTGCCGCTCCGCTGGTCAACATCGATCCGCAGGATGCCGCCGAAGTAGTCGTTGTCGATTCGCTGGCTGTTGCCGTATTGGTCATAGCCGCCGCCCTCATCGCCGAGGCTCACGTACAGGTAACCGTCCGGGCCGAAGTGCAGGTCGCCGCCGTTGTGGTCGGTGTGCTGGTCAAACTGCGTGAACATCGCCGCCTCGGTTTTGATGTCTATCGCCGAGCCAACTTTCCCCTTGAAACGAAAACGTGACAGCCGGTCGTGCATTCCATCATTGCTCCCGGTCGTCGTCAGGTAGGTGTAAAAAACGTACACGAACCCGTTTATTTCAAACTGCGGATGTAGCTCGAAACCGAGAAAGCCGCTTTCCGATTTGTGATAAACTCGTGCCGACAAATCGAGGAACAAGGATTTCACCGGTTGAGCGGAGAGGTTTGTGACACGCCAGACGCGTCCGGTTTGCTCGGCAACAAACAACTCGCCGCCGTTGGCCTCGCTGGCGCGAATGCAAATTGGCTTCTCGAAGGTGATCCCGGGCAGGGCATTGCGCGAGTGATAGTCGAACAGTTGCGGATTATTCGGGTAACTGAAAGTGGTATTGGCCTTGCGAGCCAGTTCCGCCTGCCCAGGCATCTGGCCAAGGAGGGCGACCACGGCGAGCCAGCCGATGCATCGCAGCGGAGGAAGCCAAACGTATTGTTGTCGCGCGAAAAACATGAAACCAAGCGCTACGGCGTTCAGGTGGTCGAATGGATTGGCTTAATTCCCTTCAGTTTCCAGTTCTTCACCCGTCTTGCCCCTGTGTTTTCGGAGAAGGCAATTTGACTAACCGCAACTGGTAAAATCGCATCGGGCTCTCTGTGAAGAACACCGTAATTCTTAATTTTTTCCATTTAGATTTGGGTAGTTCTAGTGCTCATAAGGTTACAAAAACTGCGAAGAAACCCCCATTAGCCGCAGAACTGAAGTTGACGAAGAGTTGCTTGACACTTTGCAGCCAAAAACACCTATGCAAACTGGCTTATTCATGACTGCAGAGCTTCTCGCATCTTGCCATCCCTCGTCTCAATCTTGCCCCCTTTTGTACAAAGTCGAGCCAACCGATGCAACGCAGCGGAGGAAGCCAAACGAATTGTTGTTGGACAAAAAACACAAAACAAAGCCGCTGGCCAAGTTACTCTGATCGGATGGCATTGGCGAGTTGTTCCACAGCCGATTCCTGTTGGGTGATGCAGTGTAACGAGCCGAGGCCCCAGATCATGTCGCTCGAGTCGAGCCCGGTGACCGGCCTGCCGGGGAAGCAGTCGTGCAGGATGCCCAGCGCGCGCTCGTCGTTGGCGTTGCGGTACGTCGGCACGACGTCGTAGCGTCCGGGGAAACTGATGCCGGCCTTGGGCAAGTGAGCCATGTGGCGGCGTGCGGCTCCCACTCGGCCGGCATGCGCCAGCTGATACTGGTTGCGGTGGTTGGGTTGGTATCAGGAATGCCCAAGTCAGGGCAGGGGTTTTCCGGCGGCGGCGGCCATCAATCGGTACCATTCCTCGGGCGACAACAGCAGGTCGGCCGCTTTTGTGGCCTCTCGAATGTGCTCGGGGTTGGTGCTGCCAATGACCGGCACGATGCCGGCCGGGTGGCGCAACAACCACGCAAGCGCGATGGCGGTCGGGCAGCACTCCTCCTGCAATGCCACGACATGCAGTGCGTCGCGCACGGTTTGTTCCTGCAAATGGTTGACGTTGTGGAACGAGACCGGTGCCTCGCTGCCGAGCTTGCCCTGCGCGAGCGGACTCCACGCGAGCGGCGTGACGCCGTGCCGCTGGTAATAGTCGAGCGACCCGTCTTCGAGCGCGTTGTAGTGGAACAGGCTGATCTCAACCTGGTTGCAGATAAGCTTCATCGGGCACGCCGCCTGCAGATGGTCGAGTTGATCCACGGTGAAATTGCTCACGCCGAACTCGCGCACTTTGCCGGCTCGTTTCAACTCATCGAACGCCTTGGCGATTTCTTCCTGCTCCATCAGATAGTCCGGCCGGTGCAGCAGGTACAGGTCGATGCAGTCGATGTCCATGCGCTTGAGCGACGCTTCGCACGAGCGGACGATGTGGTCGCGTGAGAGGTCGTAGCGGTGCGGTGAGCCCTTGTCGGGATCGCCCTCTTGGCGGATGCCGCACTTGGTCGTGACGGCTATGTTGTCGCGCATGCCCGGGACCTCCTTGAGCGTGCGGCCGAACACCTCCTCGACGAGTCCTTCGCTGTAAATGTCCGCCAGATCGAACATCGTGTAGCCGGCTTCGTAGGCCGCGGTGATGGCGTCCTGGCCCCTTTTTTCGTGCTCGTCGTCGATGGGTGGATGAGTGATCACACCCGTCACCCGCCAGCAACCGTAGACTAGGCGGCTGCATTCCAGATTGGATTCTCCCAAGGTGATTGTTTGCATGGCTGGCTCGGGAAAACGGTAGCACATCCCCCCGGCCCAAGCCAAAAAAAACCCCCTGCGGCTTGGCCAAGCGGCCTCAGTTCAAGTAATCGCGCGGGTCGGCGACGTGGCCGGCGAGGGCGCTGGCGGCGACGGTGGCCGGGCTGGCGAGGTACACTTCGCTCTCCTTGCTGCCCATGCGGCCGGGGAAGTTGCGGTTGGTCGCGCTGATGCACTTTTGGCCGCCCTCGTTCATGCGGCCGAAGGTGTCCACCGGGCCGCCGAGGCACGCGGAGCAGCCGGCGTTCTCGGTCATGCGCACCCCAGCGTCGGTGAGGAGGCTCCACACGCTCTTCCCGTCCCACTCGGTGCTCTGCAAATCGTGGACGATCTCCGGAGTGGCCGGCACGCCGAACGTGTCGATGCACACTTCCTGTCCGCGCACCACCTTGGCGAACGCGAGGAAGTCGCTCGTCTTGCCGCCGGTGCAGGAGCCGATGTAGGCGCGATCGAGTTTTATGCCGGCCATCTCGCGGGCGAGCTTGCGCTGGCCCGGATCGGGGTGACACGCCACGGTCGGCTCGAGTGCGTCTAGGTCAATTGTCGTGTCGTAAACAAACGTTTCGTCGCTGTCGAGCTCGACCGGCTCGTAGTCGCTCTTTGTTCCGTTGAGATTAGTTCGCTCATCGACCATCGCGCCGGTTTTGTCGTCGTACTCAAAAATGCCGTTCTTGCCGCCGGCCTCGATCGCCATGTTGGCCACGGTCATGCGGTCGTCCATCGACAGGCCGGCCGCGCCCGGGCCGTCGAACTGCATCGCGCGATAAGTCGCCCCGTCGAAACCGATCTCGCCGATCGCGTGCAGGATGATGTCTTTGGCCATGACGCCCGGCTGCAACTCGCCCTCGAGGCGGAAATGCATCGTCTCCGGCACCTTGATCAGCAGCTTGCCTGTGCCCATCACGAAGCCGGCGTCGGTGTTGCCAATGCCGGTGGCAAACTGGTTGAACGCGCCGGCCATGCAGGTGTGCGAGTCGGTGCCAAACAGAATCTCGCCGGGACGAAGGTGCCCCTTTTGCGGCAGGGCCGTGTGGCAGACCCCCGCGTAGCGCGAGCCGTACTGGCGCTTGAGCAGCCCCTGCGAGGCGTCGAACTTCCACTTGCCGTCCTCGTCATCGATCACGTCGTAGAAATACTGAAGCCCCTGCGCCTTGGCGAACTCGCGCAGGATGTCCACGTTGCGGTTGGACAGCGAGTCGGAGGTGAAAATGTAGTGGTCGGGAATGATCACGATCTTGTTGGCATCCCACACCCTGGCGTCCTCGCCGAACTCGCGCTTGAACACCCCGATTGTGCCGGGGCCACAGACGTCGTGCGTCATCAACGTGTCGGTGTTCACCCAGACATTGTCACCGGCGTTCACCTCGGTCTCGCCCGCCGCTCGGGCCAAAATTTTCTCAGTCAGCGTCATCGCAGACGGGACAATCTACGGGCGAACGGCCCCTCACGCAAGGAAGGGGTGGGAGGGGCGAGTTTGACCTTGCCCCATTTGAAACCTGATTTGAAACTTGCCCCTCCCTTCCATTACGTGTGGCAACCGGCGACGACGTCGGTGGTTTTTAGCTCGGGGGAGAAGGGGTTGAGCGGCATCGGTTCGTCGTGGTCGAGGTGTTCGCGGCAGATGGCGAAGAAGTCGGCCTTGGTTTGGGCGCGGCGGATGTCGTGCAAAAACCGCCCGTCGGCGTCCACGCCCAAGCCGAAGTAGTTCATGTATTTTTTCATTTTGTGCACCTGGCTTTTTTCGATGTAGTTTTCGGGTGATGTCATCTCGAATAGGTCGGTGACGTAGTCGAGCACGTCGCGTCCGCTTGGCCAGACGGGCGTCTCGCCGCGTAGGTGCCGGCGGATCTGCGCGAAAAGCCACGGGTTGCGGATCACGCCGCGCCCGATCATCAGCCCATGCGCGCTGGTCTCGCGCAGCACCGACTCAGCCTTGGCTGCGGAGTAGACGTTGCCGTTGGCCAGAACCGGGCAGTCCATCGCCTCGGCGGCGCTCGAGATGAAGTCGTAATGCACTGCGCTGCGGTACATCTCCTTCACTGTGCGTCCGTGGACGGTGAGCAGATCAAGATTGTGCCGCGCGAAGATTGGTAGCAACTCGTCGAACACCATAGCGTCGTCGAAGCCGATGCGCGTCTTGACGGTGAAGCGCGTCTCGACCGCGTCGCGCAATGCGCCGAGGATACGGTCGATGCGTTCCGGCTCGCGCAGTAAACCGCCGCCGGCGCATTTTTTGTAAACGATCGGTGCAGGGCAGCCGAGGTTCAGGTCGACGCCCGCGATGGGGTGTTGCTGCAACTCGCGTGCGGTTCGCACGAGATCGGGAATGCTGTTGCCGATCATCTGCGCGACGACCGGCCGGCCGGTGGGGTTTTCAGCGATCGAGTGCAGGATTGGCTTCTCAAGCCGCGAGTCGGCGTGCACGCGAAAGTATTCGGTGAAATACACGTCCGCGCCGCCGCGCTTGGTTATCACCCGCCAAAACGGAAGGTCGGTGACGTCCTGCATCGGCGCGAGCGCGAGCATCGGCTC
>JASLKI010000044.1 GCA_030747575.1 Verrucomicrobiota bacterium
TGGGTTACGAGATCGAGCTGATGCCCCGCACCCTTGTCATCGACAAAAAGGAAATCCCGTGGGCCACCACCGGCAACCGGATTACCCTCCAGCCCAAGCCCAAACAGCTCTGACTCTGGGTAGGGGCGGTTGCCCCATCCATCGTGTTTTGGTTCAGGCGGTTGATGGGCTTTGGGTCTATGATGATGCTTCGTTTGGGGTGAGGGAGCAGCCTTTTGTGTTCGGGGCAGATTTGATTTTGCAGAAGATGGCTGCTCAAGTTGAAGGGATAGGGGATCGGTTTAATCTTGTTTTTTCGTCTGTACCGTTTCCGGGCTCGGAGTTTTGCCTTGGATTTGTCCGTGAGGAAACAGAAGGATTTGTCTATCGGTAGGAGGATGAAAAGCTACAGGGATGGATGAGTCCATCACTGCGGAATTATTTTCCAGAACCTGCCCCTAAAATTTACCTTCAGCTTTTGCCGATTGGGTAGGATTCGTTGGTCAAACGGCTTAGACAGCTTTGAGTTTGGGGAGATCTTGAGAATCGACGAGGCCGACTGGTTCGCGTTTAGAGTTCACGATAATCAAGTCGTCGATGTTTCGCTCGTTGAAGATGTGGATGGCATCGGCGGCGAGGGCATCTTCACGCAGCGACACTGGTTTACGTGTCATGACCTTGGCCAACGGCTGATCGAGTACAGCATCGCCTTTCGCCAAATGGCGGCGCAGGTCACCATCGGTAAAGACTCCTGCCAATTTTCCTGAGTTGTTCACTGCGCTGATACTGCCGGACTTGGCTTTACCCATGACGAGCAGTGCATCGCGGACAGTCGCAGCCTGAGGGGCGACTGGGCTGCGTGAGCCGGTCCGCATGATGTCAGACACTTTAAGCAATAACGCACGGCCTATAGCACCGCTGGGGTGACGCTTGGCAAATTCCGATTTCTTGAAGCCGCGCGCATCGAGCACGGCCATGGCGAGCGCGTCGCCCATGACAAGCGAGGCGGTAGTACTGGCGGTGGGCGCCATGTTGAAGGGGCAGGCTTCTTTGGGCACCTTGACGTTGAGCACGACCTCCGCGTGTTGGCCAAGCGTTGAGCGCGGCGCCGCTGTCACGGCGACGATCTGCACGGCGAATCGCCGGATGGCCGGCAGAAGGTTGATCAATTCGTCGGTCTCGCCGGAGTAGCTCAGGGCAAGCAGGATATCGCCGTCGTTGAGGATGCCGAGGTCGCCGTGCATGGCGTCGACGGTATCAAGCAGCACGGCAGGCGAGCCGGTACTGGTGAAGGTCGCGGCGATCTTGCGGCCAATATTGCCGGATTTGCCGACGCCGAGGACGACGATCTTTCGTCGCTTGGCCAAGGCGGAGACGATCAGTTTCACAGCATGGTCGAATGACTTGGTCAGGTGCGAGCGCACTGCCTTCACGGCCGCCAGCTCGATGTCGAACACTTCGCGGGCTCGCTTGAGGTGGGACATGGCCGGTTAATCCCCGTTGGGGTAGGAGCCGAGGATTTTCACGAAGCGGCTGATCCGTTCAAGTTCCTCGATGGCGTTGGCGACTTTTTTGTCATCGAAGTGGCCGTCGCAGTCGACGAAAAATAGGTATTCCCACGCCTTGCGCTTGCTGGGGCGCGATTCGATTTTGGTCATGTTGAGGCGGTATTTTCGGAACGGCCCCATGACTTCGTGCAGTGCACCGACTTTGTCCTCGATGCCAATGACGAGGCTGGTGCGGTCGTTTTTTGTGGAGGGACTGCACTTGCGCCCCAGCACAAAAAATCGGGTGGCATTCGCGGCGTTGTCCTGGATGTTTTGGTCGATGATCTGGAGGTTGTAGCGCTCGGCGGCGAGCGACCCGGCGATGGCGGCGCCGGCCTTGTCCTCGGCGGCTTTCTCGGCGGCGCGGGTGGTGGAGGAAGCCTCGATGACCTCTACCGACGGCAGGTTTTGTTGCATCCAGACACGGCACTGCGCCAGCGCCTGCGGGTGGGAGTAGAGTCGGCGAACCTTCGTGCGGCGGTTGCCACGGACGAGGCAGTGCTGAATGGGCATGACGATCTGTGCCACGATCTTGAGCGGGCTGTCCACGAACAGGTCGAGCGTGTGGGTGACGACGCCTTCGGTGGAGTTCTCGATCGGCACCACGCCGTAGTCGGCACGGTCCTTCTGCACCTCGTCGAAGACGTCCTTGATGGTTTTCTGCGGTGTGTAGAGCAGGCTTGATCCAAACCTTCGAATGGCGGCCTGATGGGTGTATGTCGCCTCGGGGCCGAGATAGGCAACTGTGAGCGACTTCTCGAGCGAGAGGGAGCACGACATGATCTCGCGGTAGATGGCCCGCATCGATTCCTCCGGGATCGGCCCGTCGTTGAGCTTGGCCAAGCGTTGGAAAATCAGACGCTCGCGGTGCGGCGCGTAAATCTCCTCGCCGGCCTTGAGCTTGATTGCGCCGATGGCCAGCGCGTGCCCGGTGCGCTCGTTGAGCAGGCGCACCAGTTTTTTGTCGACAGAGTCGATGGCTTTGCGGTGTTCCTCGAGACTCATAACCGGTTATTTTTCGTCGGTGTTCTCGTCATCTTCGTCGTCGTCCTCGTCCGGGTCATCGTCGGCTTCATCGGTCTCGTTGTCGAGAGGGAGTTGCTCCTGCGAATCGTCGCTGGGCATGGTGGCGAGCTCGACGTGAATGCGCCGCAACTCGTCGGCGGCGGGGAGTTCGTCCAGTCCCTTCAGCCCGAAATGCTCGAGGAAAAACTGTGTGGTGCCGTAGAGCCGGGGCCGGCCGGGGGCGTCGGCTTCGCCGCAAACCTCGATCAGTTCGCGCTCGACGAGTGTCTGCACGACACCATCGACGGCGACGCCACGAATCTGCTCGATTTCCGCGCGGGTGATCGGCTGCCGGTAGGCGATGATGGCGAGGGTCTCCAGCGCGGGATGTGAGAGCTTGGGCGGACGCGGCTTGGCCCCGACGAGCACCTGCAGCCAGGGGGCGAAGTCCGGCTTGGTGACGAACTGCCAGTTGCCGCCGACGCAGGCCAAGCGGTAGCTGCGGTCGGCTGCGTCGTGCTCGACGGCGAGCTCCTCGAGCGCCTTCTCGACAGCGCGCGCGGTGGCCTTGGCGTATTCCCCGGTTTGTGGCTCGTCGGGGAGTTTCTCCGGCGTATCGCGGAGCAGTGTGCGTAGTTCACCGATGCTCATCGGCTTTTGGGCCGAGAAGACGATCGCCTCCAGTATTTGTTTCAGTTCCACCGTGGTCAGGTTGTCACCGTTTCCGGTTCCAGTTGTTCCGGCTTGATCTGCTGCAGCTCCACCGGGGCGACAACAATTTCAATCTCACCGAACGAGTTATCCTGCGTGGCCATCAACTGCCTGAGCCGAACCAGCTCGAGCAGCGCGAGGAACGTAGCCACCACCTCGCCGCGGCTATGCGCCCCGTCGAACAAACCGCTGAACTTCAGCCGGCCCGCCTGGCCAAGCCGCTCGCGGATTGACACAATCTTTTCGCTGATGCTCCAGCGATCCTCGACGATTTCGCCCTTGGCGGCCTCGCGCTCGGCGACCCGTCTGAGCAGCTCGTTCACCGCGCCGACGAGGTCGAAAATACTGGCCTCGAGCCGGTTGCCCATCGGCAGCGGGTCGATCGGGATGCTCCCGGTCCGCCGTGTGTAAACCTTCTCCCTCTCGATTTCCAGCCTTTGCAGGTCGTCCGAGGCGTCCTTGAACCGCTTGAACTCCACCAGTTTGCGGATCAGGTCCCAGCGGGGATCAGCGGCATCGTCGTCCTCGGTGTCCTCCACCTGCTCATCCACCGGTAGCAGTTCGCGGCTCTTGATGTACATGAGTGTGGAGGCCATGACGATGAACTCGCCGGCTTGCTCGAGGTCGAGTTGCTTCATCAACTCCACGTACTCGATGAACTGCGCGGCCAAGCGGGTCATGTTCACTTCGTAAATATCCACCTCCTGCTTTTTCACCAGAAAAAGCAGTAAATCCATGGGGCCTTCGAAGACCTTGAACTGAATCTTGAAATCGTGCATTCGCACCGGGGGCAACTGGGCTGCGCCGTCGGCAGACCTTAATTGAGGAGCGCGTCCCTTGGCAATGATCGACTCGCTTGACGGGCTTGCCGCAGCCGGTTGGGGCGGCTAATTTGCGCGCATGAAAACTTGGCTGACCCCGATCGCCGCCCTCGCCCTCGCCGCCGCCCCGGCCCTGCTTGGCCAAGCGCAGGAGTTGGAGTCGACGGACGACCCGTCGCTTGGCCAGGCGGCCGCGGAAAAGAAAGTATACGTCGTACCGGTGCGCGAAGACATCATGCCGCCGATCCTCTACGTCATCCGCCGAGGCGTGAAAGAGGCGATGGCAGCCGAAGCCGACTGCCTCATCCTCGACATGGAGACAAACGGCGGCCGGGTGGACATCACCGAGGAGATTTTTGACATCATCGGCAAGTTCAAGGGCGAGACGGTCACCTACGTCAACAAGGATGCCTACTCCGCCGGGGCGTTTATAGCCGTGGCCACGGAGAAAATCTACATGGCCCCGCAGAGCGTCATCGGGGCGGCGGCACCAATCATGATGAGCCCCACTGGTGGCGTGTCCGAAATGCCCTCAACGATGGAGGTGAAAATGAACTCGGCCATCCGTGCCAAGATCCGCACTCAAGCTGAGAAAAACGGCTACGCCGTCGATGTGGTTGAGGCGATGGTGGACAAGACCAAAAAACTCGAGCGCGATGGCAAAATTATCTGCGAAGAGGGTGACATTCTCACGCTAACCAACCTTGAGGCCGAGGCGAAGTACGGTGAGGCCAAGACGCGACTGCTCTCCTCCGGCACGGTCGAGAGCATCGACGCGCTCATCATCGAGCTGGGTTACGACGGGGTGCAGCGGGTCGATGTCGCGCCGCTCGGCGTGGAGGAACTGGGCACATGGATCAACGCCATCAGCCCAATTCTGTTGCTCATCGGCATCATCGGCCTGTACATCGAGTTCAAGACAGCCGGCTTCGGTGTGTTCGGCGCGGTCGGCATTGCGGCGCTGGTGCTGTACTTCTTCGGCGGCTACGTCTCCGGGATGGCCGGCATCGAGTGGGTCGGCATCTTCGTGGTGGGGGTGGCGCTGGTTGCGGTGGAACTGTTTCTCCTGCCGGGCACCATTTTTATCGGCCTGATCGGCGTGGTCTGCATGTTCGTTGCGCTGGTGATGGGCATGACCGACCTGTACCCCAACATGCCGTGGTTCCCGGCTGGCGAGGGCGAGGGCGGTGGCGGGGTTGTGCCGCAGGTCGAAGGCAAAGACTTCGACTGGCCGGACTTCTCCCGGCCGATCCGCGACCTGCTGATTGCCTTCGCCCTGTCGGTGCCGATCATCTGGGGGCTGGCCAAGTATCTGCCGCACACAGCCCTCTTCGCCGCGTTCACCTCCTCGGCCGCCAGCGGGGTTGAGTCGGTGGCCGCTGTCGCCGCTGAGCTCGAGTCGCGCCTTGGCCAAACTGGCACAAGCACCACGCCGCTGAACCCAGGCGGCAAGGCGATGTTCGGCGACGCCCTGTGCAACGTCATCACCCAAGGCGAGATGATCGCCGCCGCCACGCCGGTAAAAGTCATCGGCCACCGAGGCAGCGACCTCCTCGTCATCGAAGCCTGAGCGCCGGATGGGTGGGGTCAACACCATCTACTTCGCCTACGGGTCGAACATGTGTCCGGAGCAAATGGCCAGGCGCTGCCCCGGCGGCCAGGCGCTTGGCCAGGCGGAACTGCGCGACTGGCGGTTCCTCATCAACACCCGCACGTACGCCACGATCGAGGCCCGGCCCGGTGCGGCCACTCACGGCGTGCTCTGGTCGCTGACGCCGGAGCACATCACCGAGCTCGACCACTACGAGGCCGTCGCCGAGGGCATGTACTTTAAAAAAAATCTCATCGTCCAGCGGGCTGACAGGCCGGTGGGGGCGCTGGTGTACATCGACCCCGTTTGTGAGTTTGGCCAACCGGAGCAGGCCTATCTCCGGACGATCCTCGAGGGCGCAGCCCACTTCGGCCTACCACCGGAGTACATCGCCGGTTTGGCCCGGGACTGGGATGTGACGAACGCTACTTCCGGGCAGCGGGAGTGATGGAGAGTTTCACACGTTTGCCCTTGCGCAACACTTCTATGCCCACTGGCTTTCCAACTTTCACTGCGTCTAGCGCGTAGGTGTAATCGTAAATGTTGGTGATATCCTTGCCGGCGAAATGGACAATGACATCGCCCCCCTTTAGCCCTGCCTTGTCGGCCGGGGCGCCGCCGCGCACGTCGGTGAGCAGCACGCCTTTCACGTCCTCCGAGGCGTAGTCCGGGATGGTCCCGAGGTACACGCGGATGGCGTCGCGACTGCCGCCTTGGTCGGTTTTTTCGACTTTCAAATAGTCCGGTCGGTCACCGCCCTCGGCCAGATCTCGCACTATATTCCCGGCAAACTTCGTGATGCGCTCGAGCCCTTCAAAATTCAGCGTGTCGGTGTCGTCGCCTGGTCGATGGTACTGCTTGTGGCTGCCGGTGAACCAGGCTAGTACCGGGATGCCTTTGGGATAAAACGACGTCGTGTCGGTCGGAAGATAGGGATCCTGTTGCAGAGTGAGATCGAATCCGGCAAGGAC
>JASLKI010000045.1 GCA_030747575.1 Verrucomicrobiota bacterium
TCCTCGGCATGTTGGCGGGCGGCAGCGCCTCCGCCACCGAGCATCCGGGTCAACTCCTTCACCCGACTTTCGTCGTCGAGTTGGGTGACACGAGTTAGAGTTCTGCCCTCGACGACCTCTTTCGATACGAGGTAGTGCCGGTGCCCCGCCACTGCCACAGGGGCCAAATGCGTGATACAGAGCACTTGGCGATTGGCCCCGATTTGTTTCATTTTTTTACCGACCACCCCGGCGGTCTCGCCGCCGAGGTTCGCGTCCACCTCGTCGAAGACCAGAATCGGAATACTGTCCTGCGTGGCGAGCACGGTCTTGAGCGCCAACATCACCCGCGCCATTTCACCGGACGAGGCGATGGCCTTGAGCGGCTTAAACGGCTCGCCGGGATTCGGTGCGAACAGAAACTCGATTTGGTCAAAACCGGTTCGCGACACAGTCGCCTCCGCTTGGCCAAGCTCGCTGGGGTCGATGATTTCCACGTCGAAGCGGGACTGCAAAAAGCCCAAGTCGTTCAACTGACGTTCCGCCTCCTTGACGAGCTTGGGTGCGATTGCCTTTCGAGCAGCGCTCAGCGCTTGGCCAAGCGTTTGTATTCGCTCGTCGAGCTTAGCCGCTTCCGTGTTCAATCGGGCCAGTTCCTCGTCGCGCCCCTCTAGTACGGCCAAGCGCTTGCTTGCGTTGTCACCGAATGCGATCACCTTAGTCAAGGACGAGCCGTATTTTCGCTTGAGTGTCTGCACGAGGTTATACCGTTCCTCGACCAGCTTCATTTGCGCCGGGTCGAGACTCAGTCGCTCTGCGTAATCTGCAACCGCCGCACCCAAGTCAGCTAACTGCCCACTGATCGCAGTTTGATCGACGAGAAGAGACTCCGCCCCAGCATCGATCCCGGCCATCTCCTGTAGCGCGCGCCCAAGCGCGGAGGATAAGTCGGTTACGCTGGGTTCGCCGCTGTCGATGAGCTGGCGTGCCTCGGCGCTCAACTCGGCCAAGCGTGCGGAGTGGATTGCCCGCTGAAACGCCTGCTCGAGTTCGGGCTCCTCTGCCGACTTGAGTTTGGCGGTCTCGATCTCGCTGACTTGAAAGCGCAGCAAATCCAACTCGCGCGCGTACGCATCCTCGTCGACGATCAACTCGGCTTTCTGCGCGGCCAAGCCGGACCGCAGATCGACGAGTGCAGCGAAGTCGGCCCTCTGTTTTTCTAGCCCGCCGTAAGCGTCGAGAATATCGAGTTGCCGCGCGGCCTTGAGCAGCGACTGGTGTTCGTGCGGGCCGTGGATGTCCACGAGCCATTCCCCGATGGAAGCGAGCACGTTGAGCGTGGTCGGCGAGCCGTTGACGAACTGCCGGTTGGCGCCGGAGGCCGAAAAACTGCGCTTGAGGAAGAGTTGATTCTCCGCACACGGCTCGATGCCGTTTTGGTCAAGGTGCAGGTGAAATGCTTTGCCAAGGGCGGCGACCTCGATTATTGCCTCTACCGAGCAGTGGTCGTCGCCGTCCCGGATGAGGGTGCGGTCGGCCCTCTCGCCGAGCACGAGGCCAAGTGCACCGATGAGGATTGACTTGCCCGCGCCTGTCTCGCCGGTGATCGAGTTATAGCCCGGGCCAAACTGAATGGCCAAGTCGTTGACGAGGGCGAGGTTTTTGATTCGGAGATCGGTCAGCATGCGCCGGACGCGGTCAATGTGGAAACAGATCGCGACGGAGGCAAAACAAAACGCAGTGAAATTTAATCTGACAATCCTCGGTTCCGGCACATCGCAGGGCGTGCCGATCATAGGGGCCGACTATCCGCCAGAGTTTTTGGCGAACCCAAAAAACCACCGGACACGCTCGTCGGTCTACATCGAGACGAGCGAAATCCGGCTGCTTATCGATTCGACCCCGGATCTGCGGACGCAGGTGCTGCGGGAGGGGATTCGCGACGTCGACGCCATACTGTTCACCCATTCGCATGCGGATCATGTCATGGGGCTGGATGATTGCCGCCGGTTTTGCGCCATCAACGGGCACCGGGCACTGCCTATTTATGCCGACGATAAGACGATGCGCGACCTGCGGCGGG
>JASLKI010000046.1 GCA_030747575.1 Verrucomicrobiota bacterium
ATCGGACCACACGCATCACCCAACAAAATTCAATTCACCCCCGGCCTGCCCAAAACGCGTAGCGGGAAAATCATGCGCCGTATACTCCGGAAAATCGCCGAGGGGCAAATGGACAGCCTCGGCGACACCAGCACCCTCGCAGACCCCTCCGTCGTAGAGTCACTTGTCGCCGGCCGAATCGAATAAAGGTCACTTCTCTCGCAGTAGTTTGCGAATTCCTTTCATCAGCACTGACTCCACCTCAGGGGCGACGTTGGATGAGCGTGGCTCGGTCTCGTAACCGCCCTCCGAGTAGGCTCGCTCGGTGCCGATGTAAAATGTCCCGTAGTCGCCGTAGGCCGCCATCGCCACGTTTAGCTTTGGCTGCATCTGCTTAGCGGCCAACTGGTATTCGACGAACAACTCACCCGGCATGTGCAGCACGCGCACGTCGCCAATGGCAAGCTGCGCCAAGTCGATCTTGTGCCCCGACTTGCAACGCCTTAAAAAGGCCAACCGCTGCGCCGCCGGCACGGCGACCGGCGGCACCGAGCCCTTGGCCACGTCGGCCAACAACCTGGCTTCGTCCAAATGTTTGGCCACCGGCAGGGCCACCGGTGCGACGCTCCAGCGTAGGTCGCTTGGCTGCACGGCGAATTTTTTTGTTCTGTCGAAGGCTTGCTTCATTCCGTCGGCAAGTCGCTGGGCCAGCTCCATGCGGTTTTTGCGCGAGCCGTCGTTGTATTTGCCAGCGCCTATATTGCCGCCCGCGCCGTTGAAGTGAACGTGCAACGGCTCCGGCACGGATTGCTGGCGGATGAATCGGGCGATGCCGGGGAAGTCCGGACTCGGAATGCCCATCCGATAATAACTCTGCGGGTGACAGGCGTAATAACTCAGCACGGCCAGTGGCGTGTCGCCGTTCCAGAAACTGAGCATCGACAGCTCGGGATCGATCACCCCCTCCGGCTCGGCGCGGAGTTTCGGGTCCGCGCAGGTGGTGTATCGAACCGCGCGCACTTTGCCATTCGGCCCGAAGATTCGGCGATTGGACGCGACCCGTTTCACCGCCGACGCGCCCCAGCCGCAATGGGTGACCGGCTTGGCCAATGCCAGCGATGCCTTCACCGCAGCGGCAGCCTTGGCCAATGTTTGCCGGCAAAAATCGCCATTAAGTTCGCCAAGATACTTTGCTTTGGCCTCTTTAAGCAGGCGCTCCGCCAGGAAATCGCAAAGCGGTGCGTCGTGCTGATGCAGCGTGTGCACCGCCACGCGGTCGGGGGTCGTACCAGCCGCCTTGGCCAAGCGCTCGCGAAAGGCGTCGTGCGCCTCGTTGGCGATCCCGATCCAATCGACAGCGCAAAGTACTATCGGCTCTGCTCGGCCAAGCAGCACCACGCCCCGGCAACGCAGCGTCATCGCGTCCAGCCGCACAACCGGATCGTAGGCCATCATGTAGCCAACCGGCGGCGTGGCATCGACGTCAAACGTGGCCACCCGCAACGGCTCAGCCGCCTGACCGAACAACCCCAACGCAGACGAAAACAAAACCGCCACCACCAACCGGACAGCACTCCTGAAAACTGAAAACTTGAAACTTGAAACTCCCTGCCGTTCCGCTCTGCCGGCACACTCCAAAGTTGAATCGTTCATAAATCGTTGATGGATTACTTATGCTTCGATGCTATGGCTCCGTTGCGAACCAACACAGAGGCGATTGCCTTCCGAACTGCTCGAACCTTGTCGCCAATCTCTGGGTCGGCTTTCAACACGATATCAAGCGCGGTCAAGCCGTCAGCCCGCTTGGCATTGACCTCGGCCCCCTCTGCGAGGAGCAGTTCCGCAACCGCCTTGTGGCCTGACTCGACGGCACAATGCAGCGGCGTTTGTTTCAGGGGTTTGGTTTCGTCCGGCTTGTTCAATTGCGTCCCGCTTGCAATGTGTTCGCGCACCGCCCCGACGTCACCGGCCCGGGCCGCATCCCAAATCGAAATCGCCGGCGGAGCGGTCAACTTGGGCGGTTCAGTCGGCGGATCCGGTTGGACGACTTCAGCCACCGGTTTGACGATGGGCGACTCGACAGCCAACGGCTCCGACGCGGTTTCCCGTCCGCAACCAACCGCTGCGAAAGCAACTATCAGGTTTAATAATTTTTTCATAATCGGCTGCGACAAACGTATCCACCCGCCAAAAACATTCCAACTGAAATCAAGTGAAACAATACCTCTGGAAAGCCATCGGGCGATCTCGCCTAAGCGCTTGGCCAAGCGGAAAACCTTGTCGGGGCGAACGGTGCCCCGTATGCTGTCCGCCGCTTTTTTATGAGTAAAGAACCCATACGTGTTGCGGTGACCGGTGCTGCCGGTCAGATAGGTTATGCCTTGTTGTTCCGTATTGCCTCCGGCCAAATGTTCGGCCCAAGCCAGCCTGTGATCCTTCACCTGATCGAGATCGAGCCCGCACTGCCTGCACTCGAAGGCGTTTGCATGGAACTCGACGACTGCGCGTTCCCGCTGCTCAAGGGCACGGTACCGACCTCCGACCTTAACACCGGCTTCAACGGCATCCAATGGGCGCTGCTCGTCGGCAGTGTGCCGCGAAAACAGGGAATGGAGCGCGGTGATTTGCTCGGCATCAACGGCAAGATTTTCACCGGCCAAGGCCAAGCGATCCAAAACAACGCCGCCAGCGACGTTCGGACACTCGTCATCGGCAACCCGTGCAACACCAACTGCCTGATCGCCATGAACAACGCGCCGGACGTGCCGAACGACCGGTGGTTCGCCATGACGCGCCTCGACGAAAACCGCGCCAAGACGCAGCTCGCTCAAAAGGCCGGGGTCGACGTGACGGCAATTACCAACATGGCGATCTGGGGCAACCACTCCGCCACGCAGTATCCCGATTTCACGAACGCCAAGATAAACGGCCAAGCCGCCGTGGACGCGATTAGCGACCGTGATTGGCTCGAGGGCGATTTCATCAAGACCGTGCAGCAGCGCGGTGCCGCGATCATCAAGGCGCGCGGCGCCTCGAGCGCGGCCAGTGCGGCCAACGCCGTGGTAGACTCGATCGGCTCCATCATCAACCCCACCGCCGGCGGAGATTTCCACAGCGTCTGCCTCTGTTCCGATGGCAGCTACGGCGTCGATGAAGGACTGATTTTTTCCTTCCCAGTCCGCAACGTCGCCGGCCAGTTCGGCATTGTGCAGGGCGTCCAACTTGATGCCTTCAGCCAGGGCAAACTCAACGCCACATTGAACGAGTTGAAGGAAGAACAAGAGATGGTCAAAGACCTCTTACCCGGCTGATTCATGTCCGACACTCCGGAAACGCCGCTCAGCCCGTACATCGACCACACCAATCTGCGCCCCGACGCCACCGCTGCGGACATCGAAAAGCTCTGCGCAGAAGCCATTGAGCACGAGTTGTTTGCCGTGTGTGTGAACGGCAGTTGGGTGCAACACGCTGCCACTTACCTCGAAGATGCCGACGTGTCGATCGCCACCGTGATCGGCTTTCCTTTGGGCGCAAGCGATTCGGACTCAAAGCGTTACGAAACCGAAGCCGCCGTGGACAACGGCGTACACGAGATCGATATGGTAATGAATCTTGGCCGGTTCATCGACGGCGATCACAAATACATCGTCCGCGAGATTCGTGACGTCGTCGAGGCGGCGGAAGACCGGCGGGTGAAAGTCATTATTGAGACTGGCTACTTTAACGACGAGCAAATCGCCACCGCCTGCCAACTGGCAGTCACCGCCGAGGCGCATTTCGTTAAAACCAGTACCGGTTTTGGCCCCGGCGGCGCGACCATTGAGCATGTCCAACTAATGCGCGAAACGGTCAACCAATACGCCGGCGTCAAGGCATCCGGCGGAATTCACGACCGCGAAACGGCGCTGGCGATGATCCAAGCCGGGGCGACGCGCATCGGCACCTCCTCCGGCGTTTGCATCGTCGGCGATTGATTGCCACAGTTATCCCCAGCCACTCCCCTGCTCTTCCACCCCTTATTCACCACATGATTGGAGCTGTGAACAAAAAAAGCGCGTTGTGAATACATTTAATTTGGAAAGTGCCCATACGTAGACTACATTCTTTGAGTTGGCTATTTTGGACACGTGATGAGAATCTTTTACACCTTCATTTCTGCCTGCAGCCGTTTGCTTTCCACTCGGCGCGCACCGCTGTCCTCTTCGCGCCTGATGAGCATGTACCTTAGCCAAGCGAACAGCAAAACGATATACACACCCAAGTTTCAGGAAACACGAACCCGCCGTAACGGCAAATTCGGGCACATCCGCCAATAGTAATCCAGCCACCCCACCCTTGGCCAAACGCTC
>JASLKI010000047.1 GCA_030747575.1 Verrucomicrobiota bacterium
AGTTTTGCAGGGCGCGATTGTACGGGTGTTGCGGGTTGTAAAAGATTTCCTTGGTTGAGCCGGACTCGACGATTTTGCCGCCGTACATGACGTTGATGCGGTCACAGAAACCGGAGACAACACCCAAGTCGTGAGTGATCAGAATCACCGCGGTGCCGAGCTCCTGCTGTTCCTTTTTGATCAGTTCCAAAATCTGCGCCTGCACGGTGACGTCGAGCGCCGTGGTCGGCTCGTCAGCAATCAGCACATCCGGCTTGGTGATCAACGCCATGGCGATCATCACGCGCTGGCGCATGCCGCCGGAGAATTCGTGCGGGTAACTTCGGATACGGCTGGCGGCGTCCTGAATGCCAACCGCGTCTAGCATTGCAAGTGCCTGTTTTTTGGCGGACGCCTTATCGGCCAGTTCGTGAATGAGCAGAGGCTCGATGAGCTGGTCCTCAATGCGCAAATACGGATTCAGCGAGGTCATCGGATCCTGAAAAATCATTGCAATGCGCCGACCCCGGATCGACTGAAGTTCCTTCTGCGAACAGTGGAGTAGGTCGGTGCCGTCGAAGTGGGCGGTGCCTTTTTCGATGCGGCCCGGGGGCTGCGGGATGAGGCCCAGCATCGACATGCAGGTGACCGACTTGCCTGAACCGGACTCGCCGACGATGCCCAGCGTCTCTCCTTTTTCAAGCTGGAACGAGACGCCGTCCACCGCCCGCACCACGCCGTTGCGTGTGTGGAAGTAGGTCGTAAGATCGTTGACGTCGAGCAGCGGCATTTTCAGTGATTCAATCTTTTGAGGTCTTGGGATCGAGGGCGTCCCGGAGGCCGTCGCCGACGAAGTTGAAGGAAAAGAGCGTTATTGCAAACAGGGCGCCGGGGAAAACGAGCATCCACCACGCTTCGCGCATCCGGTCAGCTCCGTCCTTGATGAGCAGGCCCCACGACGGGGTCGGCGGCTGCACGCCCAGCCCGAGGAAACTGAGGAACGCCTCGAGCAGCATCACTGCAGGGATGGTCAGTGTCGTGTAAACGATGACTGGGCCAAGGATATTGGGCACCATGTGACGGAAAAGGATTCGGTGCGTCGGCAGACCAAGCGAGATGCACGCCTCGATGAATTCCTGACGCCGCAAACTCATCACCTGGCCCCGGACGATGCGCGCCATCGTGAGCCACTCGACCGCGCCGATGGCGACGAAGAGCAGGAGCATGTTCCACTGGCCGGAGATGGAGAACTCGGAGCCGCGCTCTCGGAACCACTCGTCGATCGAGTCGCCGAGGTCTTTCGCGAATACCATGAGCAGAATCACGAAGATGACGAACGGCAGCGAGTAGAGGATGTCCACGAGGCGCATCATCACGCTGTCGATCTTGCCACCGAAGTAACCGGAGATGGTGCCGTAGCCGATGCCGATGGTGAGGGAGACAAAGGTGGCGACCAGGCCGACCAACAGCGAGATTTGGCCGCCCTTGATGATGCGGCCAAGCTGGTCGCGGCCAAGGTGGTCGGTGCCAAGCGTGTACTCAGCACCGGGCGCTGTCAGTTTATCCTCGAGCACCGTGTTCGTGTAGTAATCGCCCTCGAGAAAAAACGGCCCCATGAACGACAGGCCGGCGAGCAGCAGGATGAACACCCCGCCGGCGAGGGCCATCTTGTTTTTGCGCAGCCGATGCCACGCACCGACCCACAGCGACTCGCCTTTCTCGACGGTGTAAATTGGGCTTGGCTTGGGGGTGGTGTCGGTCATCGGCTAGTCGAACTTGAGCTTCGGGTTGAGGGTGACCTGAAGTATATCGACGATCAGGTTGAGGAGGATGATCAGCGTCGCGTAAAACATCACCACGCCTAGCACGAGCGTGTAGTCGCGGTTGAACGCGCTCTTGACGAAGTCTTGGCCAAGGCCGGGGATGGCAAAAATGGTTTCGATTACGAATGATCCGGCGATCAGACCCGCAACAGCTGGTCCCATGAAACTGATCACCGGCAGCAGTCCGCCGCGAAGCGAGTGTTTGAGGATGACCCGAAGGCCGGAGGCGCCCTTGGCCTTGGCCGTGCGGATGTAATCCTGCGTGAGGATATCAAGCATGCCGCCACGCGTGAGCCGCGAAATGTACGCTGCGTAAAAGAACCCAAGCGTTACCGACGGCAGCACCATGTCGTTGGCAAAAAACTGTTCGCCGCTGAACCCGCCCCAGCCGGTGGCCGGGAACCATCCGAGTTTCAGCGAGAAAACCAGCATGAGCAGCGGCCCCATTACGAATGTCGGCAGGCAAATGCCGATCATTGCCAGCGACGAGGGGATGTAGTCGATGTACGTGTTGGGGCGCAGCGAGGCGATGACTCCGAATAAAATACCCAAACCAAGCGCAATGCACATTGCGAAAAAGCCGAGCTTGGCCGACACGGGGAATTTTTGGCTGATGATCTCGCCGACGGTGCGGTTCGGGTACTTGAACGACTGCAGGGTGGGCAGGTGGGTGA
Source organism: Verrucomicrobiota bacterium (assembly GCA_030747575.1). Lineage (GTDB taxonomy): Bacteria > Verrucomicrobiota > Verrucomicrobiia > Limisphaerales > UBA1096 > UBA1096. The sequence goes on from JASLKI010000047.1 coordinate 2,477, forward strand.
TGTACTGGATGAATTGCTTGTGCAGTGGTTGGTCGAGGTTGAACTGCTTGTTCAACAGTTCGCGAACCTCAGCGGTCACCTGTTTGTCCTCATCGAACGGCCCGCCCGGGGCCAGGCGGCACATGAAAAACGTCATCGCGGCCACACAGAGCAATACCGGGATGGTTTCCAGTACACGGCGGAGGATGAACTTGAGCATCAGGTCAGCACTTGGACAGGCGGGTGGGTGTCGGCGTTACTCCTCGGCCTTCACCTCGAGGTCAAGATGTTTCCACGGATGGTGGTCGAGCACGTTTGCGTGCCAGTTTTTGACGGCGGGATTCAGCGCGTACACGCGGGTGTAAATATATATAGGCAGAACCGGCATCTCGTCCATCAGGATTTCCTCCGCCTGTTGGAACAACTCCAGTCGGGCTTCAGGGTCCTGCGTGACAGCTGCCTTGCGGATCAGTGCGTCATAATCGTCCCGAGCCCAGCCGGTTTGATTTTGCTGACTCCACGAGGTCCACATGTCGAGGAAGGTGTTTGGGTCGGGGTAGTCGCCCGTCCAGCCGGCACGGCTGATCTGGTAGTCCATTTCACGCTGGCGATCGAGGTACACCTTCCATTCCTGGTTTTGCAGCGTGATGTTGATGTTCAGATTTTTCTTCCACATTTGCTGGATGGCCTCGGCGATGATGCGGTGTCCCTCGGTGGTGTTGTAGAGGAGTTCTAACGACGGGAAGCCCTTGCCGTCCGGATAGCCGGCCTCGGCGAGCAGTTGCCTTGCTTTCTCGACGTTTTCCTCGATTCGCGCCCTGGCGGTATAGCCAGCGACGCCTGGTGGCGTGAAAAACAGTGCCGGCATCTGTTCTCCCTTGGTCACGTTTTCCGTGATGCTGCTTCGATCAAGTGCCATCGCCAGGGCCTTGCGGACACGGATGTCATCACACGGTTTCTTCGTGACGTTGAACCGGTAAAAGTACGAGGCCAAGTGCGGCTTGATTCGTAGCTCGTCGGGGTGCTCCTTCTTATAGGTGGCGATCTTGTCGATGTGCAGGCTGTAGATGTTGTGCAGTTGCCCGCCGCGAAAGGCGTTTTCCTGCGTGGTCTCCAGCTCGATGGGATAAAAGTGGATCTCGTCCAGCTTGGTCGTCGCGGCGTCCCAGTAATCGGGGTTCTTCTCCACGACAATCTTCCGGCCAAGCTTCCATGATTTCAGCTTGAAGGCGCCATTGCTGACGAAATTCTCCGGCTTGGTCCAGCCGCTGCCGCGCCGGGTCAGTCCATCGTGTTTCGCAACCGTCGCAATGTGCACCGGAAACCAGGTGTAATGATTGAGCAGTGAAAGAAAGTAGGGAGTGGGGGCGTTGAGCGTGATCTCCAGCGTCCGCTCGTCGATTGCCTTGACGCCGACCTGCGAGAAGTCCTTGAACTTGCCCAAGCTGTAATCCTCCGCGCCCTTCATCACGAACAACATGTAGGAATACTTCGAGGCCAGCGCCGGCGTGAGGATGCGCTTGTACGACTGCACAAAGTCGTCTGCCGTGACAAGGTCACCGTTTGTCCACTTGGCGTTGCCTCGCAGGTGAAACGTGTACACCATGCCGTCATCGGAAACCTCCCACCTCTCCGCCGTGCCCGGCACCGGATGAAGATCAACCGGGTCTTCCGCGACCAACCCCTCCGTCAATGCAACGATGATGTGATGCTCCGGCACGCCGGTGACCACGTGCGGATCGATATCCTCCGGCTCGGTGCCAACCGTAATATTCAGCACCTTGTTATGTGCGCCTTGATCGACCGGCTTGTTGCCGGGGCCGCAACCAGCCAGGACGCCGGCCAACAAGCTGATCGCGCCACCGGTGAGGAATCGATTTGTCATTTCTGGGAAATATTTTGGGTTATGCCGGCCAAGCCCTTGGCTAAGCGAAACGCCAGACACCCTTGCCGCTTGGGCAGGCGAAAGTCAATGCACTTGGCGTGCCCGAGGCATTGTCGGGTATTGAAATAAACCCTCAATATGCGGACACTCCGCCAGTTACTTGGAAGCATGAGCGAACCACTCAGCGAAAACCAAATCCATGAAGCGCTGGCTAGCCTCCCCGGTTGGGCATTTGCCGATGACACAATCAGCAAAACCTACCGGTTCGGCAGCTTTACAGAAGCCATCGGCTTTATTACTGAAATGGGCTTTGCCTGCGAGAGGGCTAATCACCATCCGGAGCTCACCAACGTGTACAGCACCGTCACCATACGCCTCAACACCCATGATGCCGGGGGTAAAGTGACCGAAAAAGACATTGATTTGGCCGGGGAGATGGAAAAACTGGCCACAAAAAGAGGCTGAGAGGCAACGATTTAGGTTGCCATTACCCTTTTTTTAAGCCAAATAAGGCCCGTGCGACAGCCACTTGGCGGGTGTGTTCAAAAAGAAATGAAAAAAGTTGCAAAAAAGGGGTTGACGCCCCGCAATGTCTCTGGCAAATTCGCTGCGCATACGGAAACCATTCCAAATAAAATGAGAACTAAAGCACTAATACTAACAGCATTTGTCGGCGCATTGGGAATCGCTGGAGCTTCGGCTCAAGTCTATTCTGTCAATGCGGTGGGATACGTCAACAAGAGCATCCCGACGGGATTCTCAATCGTTGCTAATCCCCTTAATAATGGCGGAAACAAAGTTTCTGACGTTTTTGGTGCCAATCCTGGCTCACTGACCGTTTATCGTTTCGGCGATGCCGGTTTCTCCATCAACTCCTACGACACTGACTTTGAAGAGTGGGATGACGGCGATGCCGCGGTTGCTCCGGGAGAAGGTTTCTTCGTCCTGAACAGCGGTGGCGCAGCAGTGAACATTACCTTCGTGGGTGAGGTTCCTCAGGGTGATCTTAGCAATGGACTGCCTCAGGGTTTCTCCATTCGCAGTTCGCAAGTTCCGCAGGAGGGCAAACTGGATGTTGATCTGGGCTTCCCGACCGATGAGGCCGTGACGGTCTATCAGTTTGGTGCAGCCGGTTACACCATCAGTTCCTACGATTCGGACTTCGAGGAGTGGGATACCGACAGCACACAAGGCCCGGTAGTGGGTGTTGCAGAGGGATTCTGGGTTCTGCGTAACAGCGCCACGAACTGGACTCGCTCATTCAGCACCTCTGAATAATCCGTTTAATAATTTTTGGTACACTAACCAAACTAAGGAAAAAAATGAAAAAATTAGTACTATTATTGGCATGCACGGTGATCGCTACCTCCGCCTTCGCGCAAGGTACAATCAACTTCACCAACATGAAGCCCAGCAAGCAGATCATTAATGATGCTTCTGGCGCTAAGCTTGAAGGCGGTTTTGCCCAGTTGTATGCTGGCACATCTGCTGACAGCTTGTCCGCAGTTGGCAGCCCGGTTGCCTTCTACACAGGCACCAAGGCTGGCTACTTCAAGGGTGGTGTTGTTGATGCTGGATTCAACGGTGCTGGCTTCTTTCAGGTGGTAGCTTGGAAGGGTGCTGACACGTTTGCAGCAGCAACAGAGTCAGGCATGTCAAATGTGATCGGCCTGACCCCTGGCGATTCAACCGCGAGCCCTCCGGGTTTGCCGGCTGACTTGGCTGGTTTGGAAGCTTTCAGCCTCACGGTGATTCCCGAGCCGGGCACCATCGCGTTGGCTGTTTTGGGACTGGCAGCATTCTTTGTGCGCCGTCGCAAATAATTAGTTGGTGTGTTCTCATTAAGCCGCCCGCAAGGGCGGCTTTTTTTTGTGCCCAGCAGCAGTAAGAGATCAGTTGAAGAGCGTGTCGCCGATGCCGGCATAATCGGTGAAAATCTGACCCGCTCCCGCTTGGGCAAGCGCTTTCGCCTCGAACGTGTTCGCGATCGCCAAAACCGTCATGCCTGCCGCGTTGGCCGCCTGAATCCCGGAAACGGTGTCTTCAATCACACAGCACTTGGTAGGTTCAACGCCCAGACGCTTGGCCGCCAGCAGGAAGATGTCGGGGGCGGGCTTGGGTTGCTCCACATCCTCTGAACTGACGGTGCACTGGAAATAATGGCTCAAGTCGCGCATCGCCAATACTTCGTCAATGATGCGATGCGCGGAGCCGGAGCCAACCGCAAGCGGAAACCGATTGGCCAGGCGCTGCACCAGCTCCGTCACACCATTGAAGATGGGCTGCTTGTCGCGAAGCATTTGAACCAGCCGTTCCTCCCTGAGTCCGAGGAGTTCCTCGAGGGGTTGCGGGGGATGATGCTTTTCGATGAAGGTCTCCCAAAGGACGCGGTCGGATCGGCCGTAAAAATCGGGAAAGTGGATACCGTGATTGTCCTTGTAACCCATCTCCTTCCAGAGTTCCAAAAACGACATTTCATGAATCGGCTCGCTGTCGACGATCACGCCGTCCATGTCGAAAATTACCGCGTCGAACCGACTCATTTCCTCTCCCGATATATTGGGTTTAATGGCCAAGTGCTTGGTTTCGGAGTTTTTTGAGCACCTTCATGCTGCTGTTCGGATCGCGACCAAACTGGTCATGTAGCCTGTTGTATTCCCGGTAAAGCTGATCGTAGACTTTTTTGTTCTTTGAATTCGGCCGGTAAATTTTTCGCCGCACTCGTGCCATCTTTTTGGCCGCTTGGCCAATGTCCCTGTAAACACCGGCTGCCACCGCCCCATACATCGCGGCTCCAAGCGCGCTGGCCTGCTCACTGGCAGCAATCTTGATTGGCCTCCCGGTGACGTCGGAATAAATCTGGAGCATCAGTGGATTCTTTATAGCCAACCCGCCGCAGGCATAAAGTTCATCGATCGTAACTCCCTGCGACGTGAACGCCTCGATGATCTGCCGCGTCCCGAATGCCGTTGCCTCAAGCAATGTCCGGTAAATCTCATACGGCCGCGTGGCCAGGGTTTGGCCCACCAACAAACCGCTCAAGTCAGCATCGACCAGCACCGAGCGGTTTCCGTTCCACCAATCCAGCGCGAGCAGGCCGCTTTCGGCAGGCTTGAGCCTGGCTGCCTGCGTCTCAAGGTATTGGTAAATGTCCTGCTTGGCTTTCTTTGCGGCTTGGCCAAGCTCCGCCGGGATACCGTTTTGCACGTACCAGGCGAAGACATCGCCCACCCCCGATTGCCCCGCCTCGTAGCCCCAGAAGCCGGGAATCACCCCGTCCTGCACCACGCCGCAAATGCCCTCCACCGGTTTTTCGCGCTTGGCGGCGAGCAGATGGCAGGTGCTGGTGCCCATGATCATAACGAGTTTGCCGGCATCGGTGACCGTGCAGGCAGGCACGGCGGCGTGGGCGTCGATGTTGGCTGCGGCGATCGGGGTGCCGGCGGCAAGTCCCATCGCCTTTGCCATTTTTGGAGTTAACCCACCGGCGTTGTCACCTAGTTCAATAATCTCGCTGTCCAACTTTTCTGCGACGACATTGGCCATCCTGGCATCCAACGACTTGAAGAATGCCTTTCCGGGATAGGTCCAGCCACCGCGCTTGGCCCGGCTTACGCGCATGGCCTTGAAGCCGGCGGCGGATAGGCAGCGTTTCTCCCTGCCTGTGAGCTGCCACACGAGCCAGTCGCCGGCCTCGACGAAGCGTTTAGCGGCATCGTACACCCCGGGCGCCTCCCGGACGGTCTCGAGCATCTTGGCAAAAAACCACTCACTCGAGTATTTGCCGCCATAAGCGGTGATGAAATCCTCCTTTCGCCGCGAGCCGACCTCGTTGATGCGGTTGGCTTCCGGCTGGGCGGCGTGATGCTTCCACAGTTTCACCCAGGCGTGCGGATTGTTGCGCCACTTTTTGAGCGAGCAAAGCGGCGCGCCATCGGCAAGCGTCGGCAGCATGGTGCAACTGGTGAAGTCCACCCCGATGCCTAGCACCTGCTCCGGCTTGGCCTTGGCCAGTCGCATCACTCGCGGCACAGCTTTTCTTAAAACCTCGATGTAATCAGCCGGATCCTGCAGTGCCGTGAGGGGCTTGAGCCGCTTTTTGCTGCCGGGAAGCGACTCCTCGATCACGGCGTTTTTGTAATTATGATCGGCCCAGGCCACTTCCTCGCCCGTATTGGCATTCACCAGCAACGCCCGGCCGGAGAGGGTCCCGAAATCGATGCCCAGCACGTAGCACGCTTTTTTGTTTCCGGATTTCACGGCGCGGATTCTGCCAAGCCAAGCGAGCCCCGACAAGCGGCGAGCTTGGCCAAGCGCAACTTCAAACTGGCCAAGCGCTTGGTCGCTTGGTATCTCCCTCCCAGCATGTTTGGCGAAATCAAAAACCAACACGGCGAACAACTCGACTACTCCGTGCAAGCGGGCGAGGCTCGTTCGGACTTCATTGTCATCATCGGCCACGGTGTCACCGGCAACAAGGATCGGCCATTTGTCGTCGCATTAGCCGAGGGATTGAGTGCTGCCAGCATACCGACGCTCTGCATGTCGTTCGCTGGCAACGGCGACTCCGGTGGAACGTTTGCAGACTGCACCATTTCAAAGGAGACGGATGACTTGGGCAGCGTCATCGATGCGATGGGAGACCGGAAGATTTGCTATATAGGCCACAGCATGGGCGGCGCAGTCGGCGTTAGGAGAGCCAGCAGCGATTCACGCATCGACGCGTTGGTATCGCTCGCCGGCATGGTGCACACGGAGGAGTTTGCCCGGCGCGAGTTCGGCGAGGAGACGCCGGACGCCGGCTGCATGTGGGAGGAGGAAAGCTGTCCGCTCTCCAGCACGTTTATGAATGACATGGCGGCTATCCGCTCAGTGGTCGATCTTGGGGCGGAAATCAGCGTACCGTGGCTGCTGGTGCATGGCACGGAAGACGATGTGGTGCCGATCGGTGACACACACGATATTATCGCCAAGGCTACGAACTCGCCGGAGGTTTTCGAGATCGCCGGGGCCAACCACGTGTTTAGCGACGACGCGCTCCCGGTGATGGTTAACAAGGTCACGGAATGGGTGGGGGCTCAGGCCGGCTAATCATTTTTTCAACCCAAGCAACGAGGGAAGCGCCCACAATACAGCACCTAGCGCGGCGGTATACGCGATTGCGGACAGCCAGCCAAAGTCGTTCAGTGGCGGGAAACTCATCCAAAGCAACGACAGCGAAAAACTGATCAATATCAGGCTGGTGCAGATGATGGGCGGGCCTTTGGCTTCAAGTGCCTCGCTCAAGGCAATTCGGGGTTCAATGCCCCGTCTCTTGAGCTGTAGCCAATGCGTGATGAGATGCACGGCGTCATCGATGCCGATGCCAAGCGCCAGTGCGCCTACCATCACCGTGACGGAGTTCAGCGGCACTTGAAACCATGCGGCGATGATTGCCAGTAGGCCAAGCGGTCCGAGGCTGATGCCCAGCGCAATCGCCGCCAAAAACCACGAGCGCCATAGCAACAGCATTGTCGTGAACATGGCGATGAGGGTGACGATCAGGCTGCCGAGTTGAGCATCGATAATCTCCTTGTCAGCCTTGAGCACGGTGTGCAATCCGGCCTGGGCGGAGACATCCACTTCCTCCGGCATGATCTCCCTCGCGCGTTGCTCAACAGACTCGAGCAACTGCACAAACTCTCCGCTCGGAACGTCGGTTGTGCGCAGCACGAGATGCGCCGTTTGCTGAGTGCCATCGCTGAGTGCCTGGAGGAACGGATAGTTGGTTGTCTTCAACAAAACAACAAACAGGTTGAGCTTCAGGGAATTGGACGGCAGCTTCAGCGTGCCCGAGTCGTCGCCTGCCCCGATGCTATTCATCATCGCCATCAGCGACGCATACGAATAGGTGCTGCTGAAGCCGCCGGTATCCTCGGCGAAAGCCTGTACGGCCTGCATACTGCGCAGAAACTCTAGTCGGTTGATCCCGTTCGGTTTGCCGGTGTCGAAGTCCAACTGGACGATGTTGATGCCACCCATTCGTGCGTCCATCATCTCGGCCATCTGCCGGGTGGGACTGTCCGGGGCGAGAAATCGAATCGCCCGGATATCGAGGTTAAGTTGGCCTGCGGCGTACAGTGCCGGTAGCAAAAGAGTCGTGATGGCGACCACGGCCGGCCAGCGCTTGGCCATAGCCGCTTGGGCAAGGCGGCGAAATAGGGAGTCGCCTTCAGGCTGCCTCAAGCCATTGGTGCCCAATTGGATGGCGCTTGGAAAAAAGCGGCAGCCCAAGCGCAGAAACGACAGCCCCGGCCCAAAGTTCCACGCGAAAATGACCGTGATACCGATGATCCCCGAGATCCCAAAATCCCGAACCTGTGACACCCCGCTCACGGCCAGGGATCCAAGCCCGATGGCGGTCGTGATCGTGGCGAACAGGCTGGGCCGGAAGACCACGCGCAGCATTGCGGCGAACCGTTCGTCCACCGGGAGGGCGGCGTCTGTCTTGCGGAGGGCGGTCAACTGGTGGGTTAGCACGGTCAGGTTGATTGCCCCGAGTAGCGGCAGCAGAAGCAGGTTGTACGGCGACAGCGAGAAACCGGCCAAGCTCAGCACCCCGGGCAGCATCGCCACCAAGGTCACTTCGCTGAGCAATAGCACCACGAGGCAGGGGAACGAACGCAGCGTCAGGCCAATGACGAGCAGGATGACCAGCGCTGTAACAGGCAATACCAGCTTCAAATCGCGCAGAAATGATTCACTGATTTCCTCCGCGATGAACGGTATCGAAATGGTGCGAATCCTGTAGTCTGGCGAGTCGAATGGCGCAAGCAGTTGACTCGTCTCATCGCGAAATGCCTGGCGCAGTGCCGGTGTGGAGAGGTCGCGTTTGTAGGTTGCCGTGATGAGCGTGATCCTGCCATCGGGCGAGACCATGATATTGCGGACCAGCGGATGCGTAACGGAGAACTGCCGAATTGCAATGATTTGATCCTCCGACAGATAACCGACCGGGACAAATGGCTCCCACGCAAGCGCGAACCCCCTGCGAACCGGCTTGACCGAATGTGTCAGACTCTTGACATCGATCAGGCCCGGCTGTTGCCCAAGCGCGTTGCTGATGGCACGGATTTGATCGAAGCCGGCTTGGCTGAATATCTGGTCGCTCTCAACACTGATGACGACAACCGTGTCGTCGCTGAGGAACGACTGTATCCGATCGTAGGTTTCCAAGTGCCGCTTGTCCGACTCGAGCAGCGTCAGCGGGTCGGTATCGATGCTGACCTGCGTCGTTTGCCATATTATCGGGATGGAACCCAGCAGGAACACTGCGAACAGCCATCCTGGAAAAAGCACGAAAGGATTCCTGGAGGCATTCATGCCGAGGAGTGTTGCTCAGGTCACTTGAGCCACTTTGGGATGCTTTCGCTTGCCCAAAGCTGCTTGAGCGGCTGGCGTTTGCGTACGATCTCGGCTTGGCTGCCCTTCACCAGCACTTCGGCGGGGAAGGGACGAACGTTGTAGTTGGACGCCATCACAAATCCCTCGGCGCCGGCGCTGAGCAGCGCGAGGTGATTGCCTTCGCCGACATTCGGCAGCATGCGGTTTTTGCAAAAGTAATCGCTGGACTCACAGATCGGCCCGACGACGTCGGAGCAAACCTGGTTCTTTTTCAGATGATCATCTGCCTGCCGCGTCAGCGGCACGATCTGATGGTAACTGTCGTACAGGGCAGGGCGGGCGAGATCGTTCATTGCCGCGTCCACGATCACGAAATTCTTCACGCCTGTCTGCTTCACGTACTCGACGCGCGTGATCAGGATACCCGCGTTGCCGGCGATGAACCGCCCGGGTTCGATCAAGATTCGCAGGCCAAGTGGCTTGAGCAGAGAGATTAGCTTGGCTGCGTACTTGGCCGGAGTGAGCAGGTTTTTGCGCTTGGGTGAGCGCCACCACTTGGCATCCCCGCTCTCGAGCGCCGATTCGTAAACGATACCCACGCCACCACCGATACTGAAGAACTCGATGCCATGCTTTTCAGCCAGGCTCTTGGCCAAAGGTGCGACTTTTCGGACGGCTTTTTCGAATGGTCCAACCTCCGTGAGTTGCGAGCCGATGTGCATCTGCAAGCCGCGAATCTGCAGGTGCTTCAGCTTGGTCGCCCGTTCGTACACACCCTCGACTTCCTCAAAGGCGATTCCAAATTTATTCTCGTAAGTGCCGGTGGTAATCTTGGCGTGCGTTTTGGCATCGATGTTCGGGTTCACCCGAACGGCGATTGGCGCTTTCTTTTTTAACCGGCCGGCAATTTGATTGATTCGAATTAGTTCCGGCTCGCTCTCGGCGCTGAATGCGTAAATCCCCTTCTTCAGTGCGAGTTCGATGTCCTCCTCCGTTTTGCCGACACCGGCGAATACGCATTTTGACGGATCCCCACCTGCAGCTATGACACGCTGGAGTTCGCCGCCGCTGACGATGTCGAACCCGCTCCCGGCGTTCGCCAAAGTTCGTAACACGCCAAGGTTGGAGTTGGCCTTGACTGCAAAATGAATCGTGTGATCCACCGGTGAAAGGGCGATGTCGAGTAGTCGGAAATTTCTCGTCAGTGTGGCGTGGGAGTAAACGTAAAGCGGAGTATTATGTTTTTTGGCGAGTGACGCCACCGAGACATTCTCACAGTACAACTTCCCGCGCTTGAAGCTAAAATCATGCATCGCGGAGGAGTATGCCAAAGTCTCCCAGTCGTTTGAAGGAAATCCTTTTCGAGTCACTCCGCTTGGCCAAGCGCGGAGTCGGCGAAGTCGCCCAGGGTTTCAAAAACGGCCAGCGGTTTGGTCGCTTCGCCAAGTTGCGATTCGTGTTCGCGGCCGTAGCCGGTGCGGACGAGGACACTGCACTTCACGCCGGCATTCCAGCCGCATTCGATGTCCGAGACCTTGTCGCCGACCATGTAGCTGGCGCCGAGGTCGATGTCGAACTCGTCGCGGCCATCTAGCAGCATTTGCGGTGAGGGCTTGCGATTGCGGCTGGGCTGATTGGGTGCCTCGGGCGCGAAGTAGATTTTGCGGAAAGCCACGCCGAACTTGGCGAACTCCCCGGCGACGCGCTCGTTGACCGCGTGCATTTGCTCCTCGGCGTAGTAGCCGCGGCCAATGCCGGCTTGGTTGGTGACGATGAACAGCTCGAAGCCCCCATCGGCGAGTCGCTGGACGGCCTCGCTGGCGCCGGGGATGAGCTAGACTTTTTCCGGCTCGTGGAGGTAGCCGGTCTCGACGATGAGGGTTCCGTCGCGGTCGAGAAAAATGGCGGGTTTTCCGTCGGACATGAAGTTCAAAAACTAGCGAGAAGTTCCCTCGATGTCACGGTGGCCGTGCCGAGTTTTCCGACAACCACTCCGGCGGCATGGTTTGCAAAGATCGCTGTCTCGATGGGACTCGCGCCTGCGGCGATCGGCAACGTGAATGAGGCAATCACAGTGTCGTCGGTGACGAGCACCGTCCGTCGTGCAGCGGTGCTCAAGATGTTCCGGGCGCGTTGCCGCGTGAGTGCTTTTCGTTCAGCCATCAGCCTGTTTCAGCGGCACTTCGTCGAGAAAACCGGTGAGTGGA
>JASLKI010000048.1 GCA_030747575.1 Verrucomicrobiota bacterium
GTCCAAGCAAGAGCCAGTTGCTTTTGATTATTCTGACAGGCCGCACCGGTCGCCAGACTTTTAGATTTTGCCAGTGAGGGCAAGAGCAAGGCAGCCAAAATGGCGATGATAGCGATTACAACCAGCAGTTCTATAAGCGTAAATCCGAAGGAAGTGCGATTTTTTTTCATAAGTCCTTTTAGTTCAAAGCAGGCGGTGAAACATGCCGCTTGGCCAAGCGGCTGTCAACCGTGAATCGGGGGAAATCAGAGGTCCAGCGGGCCAATCATCTTGTCCCCTTCCATCTCATAAATGCCTACCAAATAGTCGTTTTCGAGCACTTCGCCCACCTTCAACTGGCCCATGAGGGTGATCGACTGATCCATGATCGGCTGGACGCCATCGCCCGCCATCCGGATATTGATCCACTCGTTGATCTTGGGCACGGTGCCAAAGCAGCACATCGACTGGTCCCGCATGATCAGCAGTTCCGTGACCAGTCCGTTCTCCACCTTGAGCGGCAGCATGAAGCCCCGGATTGCCACCGGCTTTTTGTCGAGCGACTTGATGCGAGCCGGGATTTGAGCGTTTAGTTTTGCCAACTCCACCTTATTGGTCACCGGGTCGAGCGGCACCTCGTACGCGAACGACGCCAGCTTGTCGAAGGAAACCCCCTCGTAACCTTCAATCACTTCGGGCAGCAAAGCGTCACTGGCCTCAACGATCGGCTGGACCAGATCAACCAAATTTGGGAGCGGCTCTGCCGCGGCGACCGGGGGCGCTTCATCGGCCGGCAGCTTGGCTTCCAGCTCCGGCTCAGCCTCCTTGATCAACTCGATACCACCACTCAGGCTGTCGAGTTCATCCTGTGTTAGAGCCGGTTGCTCCGGGCTTGGTCTGTCGACAAAAACCTTGTACCCCGCAATCAGGAACAACGCCGCAATCACGGCCTTCAGCACGTATCCTTTCCAGAAATTCGGTTTTTCCTGTGTGCTCATTTCAGTTACCCTTCGGATAGTTGAACGCTATGTTCCGATATACCGTGCCCCGAACGCTCACCTCTGGCAAGACCGCATCGAACGACCCCGTGCCAGCCAGCCAATCGGCCCTGGCCACGAACTGTGACGTGTCGCCGACGGTCTCGCCGGTGCCGGCGTTGGCCACCGCCGTGAAGGTCAGCCTGGCCTCGCCATCCGGCAGCTTGGCCAAGACCACGAATGATTCCGCCTTGATGCGTAGATACCGCTCCATGTGCGGCTTGAAAAACCAGGCGGTGACCATTCCAGCCTCCGCATCCACCAAAAACTCGATGTGCGCCTCCTCGTCACCCAGTGTAACACCTGCACCTCCATGCGGCGGATCGTGATGGTGTCCAACTTCCGAGTGGTCATGGCCACCGCCGCACCCCGCTTGGCCAAACACAATCAAGGATGCGAGAATCATCAAACTTATCAACTTAATCATAGCTCAGGAAATGGGGGTAAGATTTTCGGCCACATCAGTGCGATACGCCTTGGCCGCCGGGACCAGCCCGGCCACCGCGCCCAGACTCAGCATCGCCAACGGTGCCCAGACCATCACTGGCTGAAACTCCAGCGGGTTGAGCACAATGCCGGTTTCCTTGCGGATTAACCAGGCGGCAGCGCTCATGATCACATAATCCACCACAAACCCGGCCACCGCGCCCAGCGCCGCGATGCCGCTGGCCTCCAGCACTACGATGGCAAAAATCGTTGATCGACGGGCGCCAAGCGCTCGCAGAATAGCGATCTCACGGCGGCGCTCGTTCATCGAGTTGTAGATGCTTGCGAGGATCGATCCCGCCGCCACCAGCGCCACGAGAAAAGCCACGGCCCGGAGTACCATCTCGACCGGGGCAATCTTGTTGAAAAGCTTCGACATTGTGTCGGCGATGGGCCAGGCGAACGTCATCACATCGCCCTGGAGATTGAACTCCTGGTTCATCATCATGCCGCTGCTTTTGCCTCGCAGTTTCACCAGCACAGCACTCACGTCCGACGCCGTCTCGGCGCTGTGACCCGCCATGTTTTGCAACCCGGCGATCGGGATCCAGATTACCCGGTCCGCCGGCGTGTTGCTCTGTTCCATGACACCCGACACGACATACGTCTCCGCATGCTGTTTGTTCTTCTCAAAAATCAGGCCGTGATACGGATGAAACGTCTTGCCCACTCTCAGGTTAAGCCGTTCGGCGGCGAAACTGCCCACCACCGCTTGTTTCTTACTCGGGTTGAACAGGTACCCGGAACGCACGGTGTACTTTTTGCCTTCGCGATACTCGACATCGAACAGGTTCGTCGTCACGCCGATCAGGCGGTAGCCGTAGTAATTATCCCCTACCGCAATCGGCACCGCAGTGGCCACGCGCCGGTCGGCGGCGATCCGTTCGTACTGCACCCACGACAGGTTGCCCGGCGACTCCTCGAGATGAAAAATGGAGTTGAGCACCAGTTGCAGCTTGGAACCGCGCGCCCCAAACACGCCGTCAAAGCCGGAGTCAACCCCTGTAAAGTTTGCGCGTGCTTGATCCTTGACCACCCACACGCTCATCAGCAGTCCACTGGCCAGCGCAATCGAGAATGCGGTGATCACTGTGGACAGCATGTGCTGCCGCAGGCTGCGCTGAACGATTCGTAACAGGCTCACGGTTTTGCCTCCACTGCACCTGGCAAAGCGGCCGCCCGATTGATGTCTGCCAAGTCGCGGACGTTGTCGAATTGGCCAAGCACCCCCCGGTCGTGGCTCACGAGAAGAAGCGCCGCGCCGTTCTCCTGACACGTCTCACGAATCAGGCCAAGCGACTCGGCGGCGCTGGTGGGGTCAAGGTTGCCGGTTGGCTCGTCCGCCAGCACCAGCTTGGGTCGGTTGGCCAAGGCACGGGCCACGGCCACCCGCTGCTGCTGGCCAGTCGAGAGTTGGCGGGGGAAATGATCCAGCCGTTGGCCAAGCCCAACGCGCCCGAGCAACTCGCGAGCCCAGCGCCGATCCGCTCCCGGCCCGAAACTCATCCCGAGCAGAACATTCTCGATACAGGTGTAGCCCTGCAAAAGGTTGAACGTCTGAAAAATGTAGCCGATCTTCCGTGCCCGGACGCGATCCCGCCCGGCTTCGCCGGCATCGGAGATCGGGCTGCCGTCCAGTTCAACTCGGCCTCCGTCTGGCTTCAAAATGCCGGCAATGAGGTTGAGGAAGGTTGTTTTGCCGGAGCCACTGGTTCCGCACAGGGCCGTCTGCTTCGCGGAATCGAGTGAGAAAGCAGGTATGTCAACCACGGTCAGAACGGATCCGTCCGGTGTCGCAAAGCTCTTGCGCAGATTTTTTATATTCAGCAGCAACAGCGCGAGTTTCAAGTTTCAAGTTTCAAGTTTCAAGTTTTCATTAGAAATAAACGCGGAGATCGGGTAGACGCGGAAGGCCATGGAGAGAATTTCTAGGTTATTAGTCTTGATTCACGGTTTTAATAACTACTCGATCGCGATATTAGGCAAAGGTCACTTAGGCACAAAAAAAGCCCTTCCAAACGGAAGGGCTTTGTAATCCAACTTGGTTGGATCAAATTAGAATTGGTAGTACAGATTTAAACCAAGCCCACTACTTGAGCCATGGTCTCTATCGCCCGTTTCATTGTTGAGCTCCAAACGTGTAAGAACATTATCCCATATGGAATAACCCAAGGTAGCTGTCCACATAGAGGTAGAATCTCCATCCTTGCCATCTAGGGTGTCATAACGAAGAGCCAATGAAATACTATCACTAGTATCCCAAACCGCGTAAAGGGCAACTGCATCTGCAGCACCGCCAGCTTCACCCGCATACTCACGATCGTCGTAAGAAACTCCTAAGGAAACTCCCTCTATTGGACTAGCCATAGAAGCGCCAACATAGAAAAGTGAATCCTCGTCGTCACCAGTACCCTGAGTGTAACCAACGTAAGCTGTACTACCAGCCAGGAAGCCCAAGCTGTCAGGTGCAGTGATCGAAAGACCCGCAAGTAGCGCGAAGTCGGTTGTGTCTCCGTTATGAAGACCACCGGTGGAGTCAAAGGCATTTGCCAATCCAATGGACGCATCTATACCATCAACCAAGGACGTAGAGGCCAATACACCAGTGTGAGTGAACGGCTCCAAATCATAACCGTAAGAACGGCTAACATTTGGGTTAGAACCACTAGCTTCAACCTCGTAGCCAACAATTGTGTCAAACAGACCTAAGGTCAGATCAACCCCATTGCCAAATGGCAGGTTCAAACCAATATTGGCGTTCTTGATGTGGAAGTCATCTCCCTCACCTGAGAAGTCAGCCGCACGTTGACCCAAAAGCAACTCCACATTGAAGCCTGCATTGTAGTCGCCATCCCCAAGCGGGCTACTGATAGCCAAGCTTGCGCCGTTTGCGTTGAATCCTTGATCACCAGTATGATGGCTATCACCCAATTTATTATCTGAGCTAAGGCTTCCATTGTAAGAAGCCTCAACTGAGCCGCTAATGACGGTTGACGACATAGCCGTCAACACGCTGTTTTCCTCTGCCTGAGCAGTCGAAGCGAGACTGACAACGCCAGCGGCGGCCAGACCCATAGTCCATTTGTTCATTTTCATTTTGTTCAGTTCCTCCTGAGAACTAGTTTGTTTTTGTTTACGTAAACCACACCCGCTTTCACAGGTGTCTTGAGGAGTTACAACCGGTTACCCCTCATACGCTCAGAAGAGCGTACTTGCGGTTAAATTAGTGACGCGAATGAATGGAGGCAAGCGTTTTTATTGGTTTTTTTACAAAATTTAGGTTTTTTTTGCTCGAAAACCCGAAATATAGTCAAAAAAGGAGTTTTTTTGAGGGAATCCTGTGAATTTCTTGTGAATAAAAAGTTAAAAGATCTGCTCCTGTAACAATTAGAAAATCACGTTCTTGTGGGTACACAACTTATTGTGGCTCTTCTTGTCTGACACCACAACTAGTAGATTCAACTGATTCTTTTTCAGATAATCTCAGGAAAGCGCCAACAATGGAATTAGCACATTGCCACCGGCGCATCGGGAATCTTGCAGTTGCGAGAGAAATCCCTAATTTGTCCACGTGCAATTGGATTTTTTGGATACCTTGCTGAAGCCTAACACCGAGGTTCATTCCATCTCTGAAACAGCCGTGATGATTGGCCAATCCAAGTTGCCGTTACTATGCGTTCGCAATAAACGCGCCAAGCGTTACATCATCCGACTTCTACCGGAACGAGTGCTCCGGGTTACCATTCCCCGTGGTGGCTCAAGAAAGGAGGCGCTCCGCTTTGTGTCGAAAAACTTTGCCTGGGTGGAAAAACAGTTCCTGTCCATGCGCCTTCAGGATTCATTGTTGCCGGACGATGAGAGCCAAGCAGTCGAAACGGTGCTCTTCAGGGGAAGGCGGGTTCTGGCTCGGAGGGTGAGGGAGGATGAGAGTTTGGCCTGTTTCGCCAGCCAACTTGACAGGGGCTTGAGTGTAACAGGGAGTTCTCTCCGTGACGCCGTGGAGACCATGCTGCATCGCTTGGCAAAGGTGGAACTCCCCGAGGCCACTTTCCGCTTGGCCAAAGTTCACGGGTTCAATCCCGGGGGAGTAACCATCCGAAACCAGAAGACCCGCTGGGGCTCATGCTCCAGCACCGGTGCGATCTCTCTAAACTGGCGCTTAATTCAAGTGCCAGCTTTTGTCCGGGACTATGTCATCCTCCACGAGTTGGTTCACCTCGATCATTTGGATCATTCAACACGGTTTTGGGAGCGCTTGGC
>JASLKI010000049.1 GCA_030747575.1 Verrucomicrobiota bacterium
GCCACGGTCGGCGTGGCTGCGGATGCGATTGGCCAAGCGCTATTTGCGCGGGCGACCCCGGGAGCGGCCAATGTGGCCAAGCCGCACGCGGGCTGGGCCGGTGCGCCGCGCCTGGCCAAGCCGCCCGGCGTGTACGCCGGACCGATCGCCCTGCAAATTACGCCGCCGGGTTTTCGGGGCGAAGTGCACTACACGCTTGACGGCTCCGTGCCCGGGCCGGAGGCCAAGCGCTTCACCGTGCCGCTCCGCTTGCCCAAACCGACGGTGGTTCGCGCGCGGGTTTTTCGTGATGGCCACCTGCCCGGGCCGGTGGTCACGGCGAGTTATTTGATCGGCGAACCGGCGCGGTTCCCGGTCGTGTCGCTCTCCACCGCGCCCCGGAATCTTTTTGACAGGGACCACGGCATTTACACCGGCGACAATGCCAAGCACGAGTGGGAGCGACCGGCATTCTTCGAGTGGTTCGAGCCGGATGGCCGACGGGCGATCGGGCAGGCCGTTGGGCTGCGGATTCATGGCGGCTGGTCACGTCATTATGACCAGAAATCGTTGCGGCTCTACGCCCGCAACCGGTACGGGGAGAGCACATTGGATCACCGTTTTTTTCGGGGATTGGGGATCGATTCGTTTCGCCGATTGCTGCTTCGCAACTCCGGTAACGGCTGGAAGCTGGCTTTCATGCGCGACGCGATCGGCCACGAGTTGGTGGCCGGGATGGGGCTGGATTCGCAGGCGTGGCGGCCGTCGATCGTGTACCTCAACGGCCGCTACTGGGGCATTCACAACCTGCGCGAACGGATCGACCGATACACCCTTGCGAGCCACCACGGCGTCGTGCCAAATGGGATCGACCTGCTACAAAACGGCATCCGGGCAGGCAACAAGGAGCATTGGAAACGCCTCGAGCGTTTGTTCACCGAGCCGACGGAAACACCGGCCGGATGGATGCCCGCGCTCGAGCCGTTCGTCGATCTCGACAACCTGTTCGACTATGTCATTGCCGAAGTGTTTCTCGACAACCGCGACTGGCCGCTGAACAACGAGCAACAGTGGCGGCCACGCACCGCGGCGGGCCGCTGGCGATGGATCCCGTACGACATGGACGGTATCCTCGGCACCGGCGGACGCCGACCGTGGGTGAACTCGTTGCGCGGGAAAATCCTGTATCTGCCGGTCAAGCGGCCGCCACTGTTTGTCTCGATGATGCAGGCGCTGCTCGAGGAACCGCGCGGCCGCGAGCACTTCGTGCACCGGTACACGACGCACATGCAAACCACGCTAAGCCGGGCGCGGCTCCTGCGAGTGATCGACGACAAGCAGGCCATCCTAGCCCCGGAAATGGCGCGGCACATCGCGCGTTGGCAGCCGACTGAAAACAGCAACCCGCAGTCGGCGTTGCCGCTTCGCAACAGCGGCGACTGGCTCGCGGAAGTGCAGGTGCTGCGTGACTACGCCGAGGCGCGGCACGAGCACGTCTGGGCGGATTTACAGACTTCGTTTAAGCTGGGAGAGCCGGCGACGCTGCAGGTGGGCGACGTGCCGGGTTTGCTCGGCGTCGAGGTCGAGGGGCTCGCCCTGCCACGCCGGGGCGGCAACCGGGCCGCTCGGTTTTTCACCCGGTTGCCGATGCAGCTGTCGCTGCGTCTGGCCAAGGGCTGGCGTCTGGCTGGCTGGGGTAACAACATCGGCCCGGGCGACGACGGGCGATTCATCCTCACCGGCGACACGACACTCCGGCCGCAACTGGTTTTCGAACCCGCGCATCGGCCGATGTTTCAGTCGATCGAGTTGGAGCAGGGAGACCGGCTGCTGCTTGTATTTTTCGGCATCGCCGGGCGGACGCATCACGTCGAGGTGTCGGTCGATCTCGCCGATTGGCAGCGACTTAAAACCATCGCGGTGCCGGGTAGCGAGTCGCAAAGCATCGCCGTGCCGCTTGGCAACGAGCCGGATCGGCGGTTTTTCCGGATCGTCTGCGCCCCCGAGTGAGGGCCGGTTTTTCGTTGCCTCGAACGCATCCCGGGGCTTGAATCCTCCGCGACCTGACCGATCCGGATGGACCAAGCCAAGCCCAGGGGAATCATGCGTTGGCCGCTTTTGCTGGCGGCGCTTGGCCTTGCACTTGGCCAAGCCGGCTGCGGGCCGGGCGAACCCGAGCAGAAACCCGCCACGCAACCCAAGCCGCAACCGGCCCCGAAAGCAGAAACCCGAACGCTGCACGAGCTCGCCGCCACTGACGACACCGACGCGCTTCGCCACGCGCTGCAACTTGGCGAGGCGATCGAGGCGATCAACGCGCTTGGCCAAACGCCGCTGCACATCGCCGCGATCAAAAACAAGCCGGCCAACATCGGAGTGCTGCTGGCTTTCCGCGCGAATCTCCACGCCAAGACGCAAAAGGAAAAAGTGGACGCACTCTATCTAGCCTGCGCCCACGACAGCCGCGACGCCATAAAGCAGCTCGTGGCCAAGGGTGGCAAACCCGACTCGGCCGCGCCCAACGGCTGGACCGCCGTTCACGTGGCGGCTATCAACGGCCACGATGCCGTGCTCCAGCTGCTGCACGACCTCGGCAAAGACTTGAGCACACTCTGCCCAGACGGCACGCCGCTCGACTTCGCACGCATCCACAAGCGCGACACCACCGTGCAGCTGCTCACCCGGCTGGGCGCGAAAAAAGGTGCCACGCTCTCGGTGCACCTGTCCGCGCGCCACGGCGACATCGAGGCGCTCGATGGCTGGGTGAAACGCAACCGGGCCAATGTTCATTTTCGTGTCAAAAAAAACAGGGCCACACCGCTGCACTGGGCCGCCGAGACCGACCAGGCCGAGGCCGCCGAGTTGCTGCTCAACCACGGCGCTAACAAAACGGCACGCACCGACGGCGGCTGGACGCCGCTCCACTCCGCCGCCGCCAAGGGCAGCACGAACGTCATCGCGCTGTTGCTCAAGCGCCGCGCCCCAGTGAACGCCATCAGCCAAAGCGGCACGCCGCTGGACCTCGCCAAGGGCTACAGGCAGCCCGAAGCCGCCGCCCTACTCCAAGCCAAACGCGGCCGTGCCGGTCGCGAGGTTTCCATCCACATGGCCGCCGCCAAGGGGGATGCCATCGCCGTGCAGACGTTCATCCGGCGCGGCATCAAGGTGAACACCCCCGGGCCGCTCCACACGAGCACGCCGCTGCACTGGGCCGCCGGCGCAGGCAAGGTGAACACGATGGAGACGCTGATCTCGCTCGGGGCCGACGTGGACGCGTTGAGCGACAGCGACGCCACGCCGCTGCACCAAGCCGTGCTGCAACACCACCCCGAAGCCGTAAAACTGCTCATCCGCAACAACGCCGACTTGAACAGCCATAACAAATCCGGCTACACGCCGCTCGATTACGCGACAGCCAACGGCTGGGCCGACCTTACCGAGTTGCTGCAAACCGCCGGAGCCGTCCCCGGCAAATCGCTTTAGCGCTCAAAGCGGGGCGTTGGCCAGCGTATCGGCGACGTGGCCGAGTTGCTCCTCCGCCAGTTCCGGATAAATCGGGATGCTCAAAACCTCCCCCGCCATTTTTTCACAAACCGGCAGCGATTCGCCGAAGTTAGGCAGATGCGCAAAGCACTCCTGCTGGTGCAGCGCCACCGGATAATAAATCGCCGAGCCGATGTTGTTCGCGGCCAGGTGCGCCTGCAGCGCGTCGCGTTTGCCGTTGGCCACGCGGAGGGTGAACTGGTTCCACGTGTGGCCCCGCCCTTCGATTTCAGTTGGCAACACCAGCCGCCCCTCGGCGACGTGATCACACTTGCCTAAGTGCTCGAGGTACTGCGCGGCGTTCGCGCGGCGCGTGGCAAGGTAGCCGGGGAAATGGCCCAGCTTGACCCCGAGCAGCGCGGCGTGCAGTGGGTCCATCCGGAAGTTGCCGCCGATGGCCTTATGATAATATTTCGGAGCGCCGCCGTGCACGCGAAGGATGCGCGCGCGCTTGGCCAAGCCGTCGTCGTCGGTGGTGATCATGCCGCCGTCGCCGAAGCCGCCGAGGTTTTTGGACGGGAAAAAACTGAACGCGCCCAAGTCGCCCATCGTGCCGACTGGTTGGCCGGCGAACGTCGCACCCATCGACTGCGCGGCGTCCTCAATCACGGCGAGGCCGTGCTCCTTGGCCAGCCTCTGCACGCCGTCCATGTCCGCCGCTTGGCCGAACAAATGCACCGGGATGATCGCCTTGGTTTTGTCGGTGACACGGCCGGCGGCGGCGGCGAGGTCGATGTTGAAATCGGTGTCGATTGAATCGACGAACACCGGCGTCGCGCCGGTGCGGGCAATCGCGCCGGCGGTCGCAAAAAACGTGAACGACGGGCACAGCACCTCGTCGCCGGGGCCGATACCCAGCGTCATCAGCGAAAGCAGCAGCGCGTCGGTGCCGGAGCTGACACCGATGGCGTGTTTGGCCCCGACCGACTCGGTGGCGACCGACTCAAACCCGGCCACCTCCGGCCCGAGGATGAACTGCGACGAGTCGAGCACACGCGCGAAGGCAGCCTTCAACTCGGCGGCGAGCGGCTGGTTTTGTGCGCTTAGATCAAGCAGCGGGACGTTGATCGGTTCTCCCATCGGCGCGGCATATTCACCGGCCGCGCGCCCAGGCGCAAGCGCATTGCCGTTGACACCGCCCCAACGCGGGCCGACGCTGCGGCTGTCCGACCCATGAAACCGATTTTTTCCATCCTTGCGTTCGTGTGCGCGGCGGCACTTGGCCAAGCGGCCGAGCCAACCAAGCTGAAGCTGCACTGGGCCAAAAACATGATGACGATCAGCGGCGCGCATCTGCCCGGCGGCGAGATGAAAATCCACTATCTCGAGGCGTATTGCCGAGACAACTCGCAGACGACAAACTGGGGGAAGCACACCGTCGTCGGCCACAAAACGCGCTTGGTTTCGCGCAGCAAAGACGGCTCGCAGATTCGGTTGCACTGCGACGTGAACGACGGCGTGACGGTCGAGCACGTCATCACCGCCTTACACGACGAGGTCGATTTTCGGCTCACCGCGCACAACCCCACGACCAGGCGCTCCGAGGCGCATTGGGCGCAGCCGTGCATTCGCGTCGGCAAATTCACCGGCACCGGCGCGACCGCGACCGCCGACAAATACGCCTACATCAAAAAGAGCTTTGTCTATCTCGACGGCAAGCGGGCGATGATGCCGACGCAGGGCTGGGCGACCGAGGCGCGCTACATCCCAGGGCAGGTTTGGGCCGGGCCGGGCGTGCCGCGTGCCGATGTCAACCCACGCCCGCTGCACCCCGCTGTGCCGGGCAACGGGCTGATCGGCTGCTTCAGCGGCGACGGCTCGATGATCTTTGCCACCGCGTTCGAGCCGTATCAGGAATTGTTCCAGGGCGTGATCCGCTGTCTGCACAGCGACTTCCGGCTGGGCGGCCTCGCGCCGGGCGAGACGTTGGAGATCACGGGCAAAATCTATCTCATAAAAAACGACGAGGCCGCGCTGCTGAATCGTTACCACAAAGATTTCCCCACGCACAAGGCACTGCATCGGGCGGGAGAAAAATGATTCGCCTGAGCAGGCGCGGCCGGCTTGTTGAAGCTGCTGTTTTTTGTGGCGAACGGCTTGACTTGAACCGATGTGTCGGCGATAAAAGTCGCGCTTCATGTTGGAGGATTCAACTGCAAGACAACCACTTTCGAACAAGGAGAAACGAGACCTGGACGTCGAGATCGGCTTTTTGGAGGGTCTCATCAAGCGTGACCCCCAGTATGTTGAGGCGCTCCAGTTGCTCGGGGACAACTACACAAAGCGCGACCGCTTCCACGACGGGCTGACCGTCGATGAGCACTTGTCCCGGCTTCTCCCTGAGGACTCGATGGTCTATTACAATCTCGCCTGCAGCTACTCGCTCACCGATCGAATCGACGAGTCCATCACCGCGCTCATCAAAGCCGTCCACCTCGGCTACGACGACTCCCAGTGGATGGACACCGACCCCGACCTCAACAACGTCCGCACCGACCCGCGCTATCAGCGGATTCGGCGCCAACTGGAGGTCAAGTTCAGTAGCCACTGACCCGCACCCCGCGCCATGAATGTCACCCACCATGGCGAGTCGCGGCATTACCGGACAGTCTGGTTTGACAAGGCGCGCAACCGCGTCCGGCTCATCGAGCAGCGGCTGCTCCCGCATAAATTCAAAGTCGTCTCCACCGCCGACTACCGCGAAACCGCCCGGGCCATCACCGACATGATCGTTCGTGGCGCGGGCGCGATCGGCGCTGCGGCGGCTTACGGGCTCGCGCAGGGCGCACGGGCTTTTCGCAGGGGTGGACTCAAGGCGTTCGAGCGACACTTGGCCAAGGTTCACCACACGCTCGCCGAGGCGCGCCCGACCGCCGTCGATCCGCTCAACGCCATGCGCGGCATGCTGGCACAAATGACCGGCGACACCGTTGCCGGACGGCAGCAGCAGGCCCTGGCCGCCGCCGAACAATTCGCCGAGGATGACGTCGCCCACTGCAAAGCGCTTGGCCAACACGGCGAACCACTCATCCGCGAGGGCGCTCGCGTGCTGACCCACTGCAACGCCGGCTGGCTGGCGTTCGTGGACGTCGGCTCCGCCACCGCACCGATGTACGCCGCACAGGCCAATGGCAAATCTTTCCATGTTTTTTGTGACGAGACACGGCCGCGCTCGCAGGGCGCCATCCTCACCGCTTGGGAACTGGCGCAGCAGGGCATCGCGCACGACATCATTGCCGACAACGCCGCCGGTCATTTGATGCAGCGCGGCGAGATCGACCTCGTCATTACCGGCAGCGACCGCACGCTGGGCCGCACCGGCGAGGTGACCAACAAGATCGGCACCTACACCAAGGCCGTCCTGGCCAAGCGGCACAGCATCCCGTTTTACGTCGCCATCCCGCTCTCGACCATCGACTGGGAACTCGAGTCCGGCCAAGCCATCCCGATCGAGGAGCGAGCCGGGGACGAGGTGCTTAGCGCTTGGGGCGTGACGCCGAGCGGCCGTCGGCAGCAGGTGCATCTGGCCAATCCCGGCAGCAGCGCGCGCAACCCGGCCTTCGACGTTACGCCGCCGGAACTAATCACCGGTATCATCACCCCACTCGGCATTTTCAAGCCCCGCCAACTCTGGAAACACCGCACCAAGCTTGGCCAAGCGGCTGCGATTTGCTGACGGCACACGCGCTTGGCCAAGCGCAAAATAACCCGTTGCGTGGCCATGGGGACAGAAGTAAGTTCCGCCTTCACTGTCAAATTTACCCAACAAAACAATGAAAAAACAAACATCCCCCACCATCGTCGCCGGGCTGGCCTTGGCCACCCTGCTTTCCTGCGGAACCGGCTTGACCAAGGCCGAGCCGCACCACGACTTGGCACACCAAATCGAGACCGATCTGGTTCAGATTGAGGTTGAGGCGCTGCTTGAGAAATTTAAGGAACTGACCAGGCGCACCCATCAACTGGAACTGGAGCGAATCAATCTGGAGGTGGAAGCCGAGACGGCGCGGGGCGAAGAGGAACGTGCCGAGTTGGAGCAGCACCTACGCAGAGCGCAGATGACACAGGAACGACTGGAACAGTTGCGCCGTGAGACCCGGGAGAAACTCCACCACATGGCTGCAGAGCTGGCCCATCATCCCCGCGAGCACGGCGAGGAGCGGCACCGCGGCGAGGAACGGGAACAACAACACACCGCTGAGGGCTTCAGGGAGCGCCTGCATCATCTCGAGCGGCAGATTGAGGAACTGCGCGTTGCCGGCAAGCACGACCGCGCCGATCAATTGGAACGCCAAGCCAATGAAATTCGCGCACACCTGAAACAACAGGAACGTAGCGGCCGTGAGGGTCTCGGCGAGCGAGAGCATGCCCAGGCTGAATTGCGGGCGCATTTCGAGCAACTGCAGGCCAAGCGTCGCGAGGCGATCGAGCACCTCGAGGAATTGACGGTCGCAGCCAAGCAGATCGAGGGCGACGGTGAAGAGGCCCAGGCAAAACGCCACAAGCTCGACGATCGCGCCGGCGAAGTGAAGGCTCACCTTGACGAACTCACGGAGCAGCTCGAGGAACTCGAACACGCCTTCCAGGAACGCAAACGCGAGAAGCGGGAGGGACGCGAACGTGAAGAGGAGCGCGAGGAGTAACCCCTCCGCGTTACTTTTTCTCCTCGATCGCCCTGGCAAGATTCGCGATCTCACCGCCCAGCCGGACGCGGGTCATCTTGGCGTTGAGCTTCTCGCTCAACGAGGCGCACAACTCAAGGAAGCAGTCGGTGCCCGGCTCATCCTGTAGTTGATGCCCGGAGAAGTCCTTGAAACAATCCTGCCGCAGGTTCGTGAGTTGATCCTGCAAAATCTGGAGTTTTTCCATGTCGTTCCCCTTTTTTTCGGTGTCGAGAGTCATCTGTTGCCGCTCAATATCGATCACCCCGCGGATGTAATGGTCGAGCCGGGTCTCCTTGGTCCGCTCTTTTCTCTTTTGATACCACTGAAAACCGAGGAATCCCGCGACGACAATCGACACAAAAAACGAGCGCATGCTCTCCCACATATCAACCAACGCGGGCTCGATGAATGTCCGGGTGTTCGGCTCGTAAACCCACTTGGCCCCCTCGTGAACGGGAAAAAACGGGCGAGCTCTGGCAAACGGTTTGCCCTGCTCGAACAACTCGCCCAGCCGGTTCTCCTTTTGAAACGGTGTCTTGAGAATTTCCTGGGTAATTTTTTCCACAAAGCCGCTTTGGACATCGCTGCGCGTGATAAGATGTGCGCCGGTTGCCACGGTTTGGATATCGGCCCCCGGAACCGCCTCGCCCTCGAACTGGTAAATGCCGCGCGGCACCTTGAACGGCGACAGATGCAGCTCCATCGCCGCCAGCGCCTCGTTGTTAGGAATGCTCAGGAAACGAACTTTGCCGCTGCGTGCCAGTGTTCGAAATACGTCCGCCTGCATGCCGACCGTGATGAAGGCCGCATCCACCTCATCCCTGCCAAACGCATCGATCAACTCGGTGTATGGCATATTGCGATGCTTCTCCCCCGGTTGCATGTCAAGGCTCCGGAGCAGTAGTCGCGACATCGGGTAGTCGGCAGAAAGCTCCGGGCCAAGGTTCACAACTTTCCCTTTCAAGTCCTGCAGCGATTCAATCCCGCTTCCGTTCCTCACGGCAATGTGCAGCGGCTGCGAATAAAGATTCGCCATGAACGCCACCTGCCTGAGCTCGGCAGGATCAATCTTTTGCGCCTCCTGCTCCAGCAGTGTCGGGGCGAACTCTTTCAGGTTTTTGCGCGAGCCCGGCTGGAACAACGCCAGGTCAACCTTGCCCTCCGCGATCAGTTTCAGGTTTTCCAGCGACCCCGCAGTCGTCCGCACCGTGGCCTTGCGGCCAAGCCGAGTGACCACGTTCGAGAGGCTGAGTGCGATCGGGTGATACAGTCCCTTCTCCGGGCCGCCTGCGATGACGATGGTACGGTTCAGACCGACCAAGGCCTTGACGAGTTGATACAGCGGCACGCAAATCAACACGCTCAACAGGCTGATGGTGATCCATTTGCGTTTCATGCCGTTAAAAAATTACGGCGAAATAGTATCGCTTGACCCAGTAGCAGGCAAGTGGGCAGTACCCGACCAGGCGGGTGCATTTTTTGGTGGCGGCGAGGGCGGCGCTCACCGACATTGGGCGCGTGACGGATTCCACCCTGCAGGGTGCCAGCGTGCTGGTGGTCGAGGATGAGCCGCTCCTGCGCAAACAGGTGGCGGCCGCGCTCGAGCAGCACAACGCCGACGTGACCGCCGTCGGCACGCTCGACGAGGCGCGCCGCATGATCCAGTCGCTGGCGTTCGACTTCGCGCTGCTCGACGTCAACCTGCCGGACGGCCTTGGCACCGACCTGTTGAGCGAGAACGTTTTTTCACCCAACACCGCCGTCGTCGTCTGCACCGCCGAGGGCGGCGTGCAGGGCGCGGTCGAGGCAATCAAGAACGGAGCGCAGGATTACCTCCTCAAACCGGTCGATCCCGCTGTGTTGCCGCTCGTACTGCACCGCGCCAGAGCCAGCCGCCAAACCGCCCGCCTCGCCGAGCACGAGCGCCACGACCCCGCCGTCACCGGTGACCGCCTGTTTTTCGGCGACGCGCTTGGCTCGTTCCGCCGGCAACTCGACAAGATCATCGCCGCGGACGAGCGGCTTGGCCGCGATCTCCCCCCGGTGTTGCTCGAGGGCGAAACCGGCACCGGCAAGACCAGCATCGCCCGCTGGCTGCATCACCACGGCCCACGCGCCGCCGGGCCGCTCGTCGAGGTCAACTGCCCCGCGCTGCCGGAGAGCCTCGCTGAGTCGGAGCTGTTCGGGCACGAGCGCGGCGCGTTCACCGACGCCAAGACGGCGCGCATGGGCCTCTTCGAGGCGGCCAAGGACGGCACGCTGTTTCTCGACGAACTCGCCAGCCTCCCGCTTGGCCTGCAGACCAAGGTGCTCAAGGCGATCGAGGACAAACGCATCCGGCGGCTCGGCGGCAACAGGGAAATCGACGTCGATGTCCGCATCATCGCCGCGAGCAACCGCAATCTTGACCAAGCGGTCGCCGACGACCAGTTCCGCGACGACCTGCTCCATCGGCTGAGCTTGTTCCGCCTCGTCATCCCTCCGCTTCGCGAGCGCGGACAGGATATTTTGGAGCTGGCCGAGCAACTGCTCGCGCAGCTATCCCGCCGCCACCGGGTCGCCACCAAGCCGATCAGCGCCGGGGGCCGGGCGCGGCTGCTCAGCCACGTCTGGCCGGGTAACGTCCGCGAACTCAGCCACGAACTCGAGCGAACGATCGTGTTCGAGGAAGGCGACGAGTGGGACTTTGCCGCGCTCCCCGGCCCGGCGGGAACGGGGGCTAACGAAACGGCAACGAGCGGCGCACTCAATCCGAACTTCGATTTCCCCGGGGAAGGTTTTTCGCTGGAAGCGACCATCGACGAGTTCATCCGGCGAGCCATCGACCAGGCCGGAGGCAACGTCTCCGCCGCCGCCCGGCTCCTCGGCGTCTCCCGCGACTACATCCGCTACCGCCAAAAAAACAGGGCCGACTAAACCACGGAACAGCTACCGCTCCGGATGGCGTTGCGCGTATTTGCCGAGGAGGTCGGTCTCGAGATTGACCGTGTCGCCGGCTTTGCGCGTGCGCAGGTTGGTCATCTGTCGCGTGTGCGGGATGATCCATACGGCAAAGCCTCGCTTGCGCAGCTTGGCCACCGTGAGGCTGATGCCGTCGATCGCCACCGAGCCTTTCGGCACGAAGCCGGTCATCAGCGCCGACGACGCATCGACGTCGAGCAGCCAGTCGTTGCCCTGCTTTTCCCACTTGCGAATCTTGCCAACCGCATCGACGTGGCCGGTGACGAAGTGGCCCCCCATCCGCTGGCCAAGCGCCAACGCCCGCTCAAGGTTGACCGCCGAGCCTCGGCGCAGCGAGCTGAGGTTGGTCACATCCCACGTCTCGCGCAGCAGGTCGAATTGAAAGCCGCGCGACTTGCCGCGTTTTATCACCTTGATGGCGGTGAGGCAGCAGCCGTTAACGGCGATGCTGTCACCGGTGTTCGTGCCGCCGAGGCAAACGTCCGCCGAGACCGTCAGCGTCACGGCGTTGGTACCGTGTTCGATGGCTTCGATCCTGCCTGTTTCCTCGACGAGTCCGGTGAACATTTTCAGGGCTGCGCGTCGGCGACGCGGGCGGTGAGCATCAGGTCGAGGCCAAGATTTCTCCAGCGGATTTTTTCGAGCTGCAGCCCCTTGGCCAATGGCAGCCCCTCGCCGGCGACGGCCGTCCGGGCGTCGCGACCGCCGAGAATTTTCGGCGCGTAAAAAAATGCCACGCGACGGGCCAAGCCGGCCTCGATGAACGCGGCGTTCGTTTCGCCACCGCCCTCGACGAGCAGATGCGTGCAGTCCTGTCGGCCCAGTTTGCGGAGCAGCGACTTGAGATTGAAACCCCGCTTGGCCAGGGGACAGGTGATCACGCGGCAACGCTCCTTCAGCTTGGCCAAGCGCCCGGCCGGGGCATCGCGCGAAACGACGACTGTCGTTTGTTCGGCGAACTCTCCACCCAACACCCGCGAGCCAAGCGGCGTGCGCGCTCGCGGATCGAGCACGATGCGCCGCAGGGTCGGCCCACGCCACTCGGCCTTGGGGCGGCGGACATCGCGCAGCGTCAGGCCCGGATCGTCGGCGAGGATCGTGTTGACGCCGACGAGAATGGCGTCGGCTTCGTGCCGAAGTTTCATTCCCTCGCGTCGCGCCTCCGGGCCGGTGATCCATTTCGACTCGCCGCTGGCGGTAGCGATTTTGCCGTCGAGCGTCATCGCCGCCTTCACCGTCACGAACGGCAGCCCGACGGTGATCCAGTGGTTAAACGCAACATTGATTTCGGCGGCCTGTTCCGCCAACAAGCCATGCTCAACGGCGATGCCTTTGCGCTTAAGCCACCGAAAGGCGCGGCCGGCATGTTCGAGATTGGGATCGGTCGCCGCGACGACCACCCTCGAGATGCCGGCCCTGATGATGGCGTGTGTGCATGGTGGCGTGCGGCCGCTGGTCGAGCACGGCTCAAGCGTGACGTAAAGCGTGGCGCCTTTGGTCGGGTTGCCTTTGCGCCTGGCGTCGGCGATCACCTCGACCTCGGCGTGCGGCAAACCTGCGCGCCGATGCCAACCGCGTCCAATGATATTCCCGCGCTTGGCCAGGACGGCTCCGACGAGAGGGTTGGGCGACGTCTCGCCCCGCGCCCGCCCGGCAAGGTGCAACGCATCCCGCATCAGTTCTTCATCGCTTGGCATCGGGGACAATCTCAGACGACTCGGTTGGCGACGGGTCAAGGATAAAGGATGGATCGTTCCCAGCCGTCGGCGGTCTTTCTGTAAAGCAGCCGCTCGTGCAGACGATCGTCGCCGTGGAGCCAGAATTCGACCTCACCGGGTTCCAGACGCCAACCGGACCAATTCGGCGGACGGGGCACTTCGCTGCCCTCCGGATACTTGGCCTGCAACTCCGCGAGGCGTTGCTGCAACTCGGCGCGGGAAACCATCGAAGACGATTGCAACGACGCCCACGCGCCGACGCAGCTGCCGTGATCGCGGCTGGCGAAGTGGGCATCTGCCTCCGCGTCGCTGACCGGCGTGACAGGGCCGCTGATGCGAATTTGCCGGCGCATATTTTCCCAGTGGAAGCACATCGAGGCACGGGGATTCTCCCTCAGCTCAGCAGCTTTGAGGCTGTTCAAGTTGGTGTAAAACGCGAAGCCGTTTTCGTCGGCGCCCTTGAGGAGGAGCATGCGCACGCTGGGCTTGCCGCTGGCGTCAGCCGTTGCCATGGCAAACGCCGTGGGGTTGACCGGGTCAGTTCGCCCCGCCTCTGCGTACCAGGTTTTGAACAGCGGCAACGGCTCTGCCTCGTCGCCGAACGCGTCGCTCAAGCCGGGCGGGTTGGATTCTTCGTACGGTGTCACGGTTTCTCGATCGCTTTGCCGGTGGCTTTCCATCCATTGAAACCGGGGGCTAGATCGACAAGATACTTGAATCCCATCTCGGTCATTTTTTTGCAGGCGCGCGCACTGCGGACGCCCCCGGCGCAATAGACGAGGTAGAATTTGTCCTTGTCGAGCTTGGCCACCTCGTCGGCGAAAGCGGGCGAAAATAAGTCGATCCACCGGGTGCCGGGGAGGTGGCCGGCTTGGTACTCGGGCGTGGTGCGGACGTCGAGCAGCGTGAGTTTGTCGTCTCGCCACATTTTCTCGAACAGCGAAACGCCGATGCGAAACGGCTCGCCGGCTTCGACGCCGTACTTGGCCGCGATGGCGGCGGCGCTTGGCTTGACCTCGCCGCCGAGGCACCAGGCGATGGCGTTGGTGACGAGCTTGTAAAAGTTCGGGTTGGCGAAATCATCTGCGTGGCCAAGCGATGTGTAAAAGGTGCGGTTGCCCCTGTAGCTGTGCGTCCACGCCACCGGCTCGGCGGGATGGCCCGCGACCGCGCCGCTGAGCAGTGGCTTGGCCGCATTGGCCAACGGGGTGTTTTTGTAAAGCGAA
>JASLKI010000050.1 GCA_030747575.1 Verrucomicrobiota bacterium
AAAAAAGTGAAGCCAGCCGGCTTGGGCAGCGGCGAATTCATGATTGCTCCCGCCGATGATCCGCGCCATCGCTTGGTTGACTGGATGCGAGAGGATGAAAACCGCCTGTTCGCAAAAACGCTGGTGAACCGTTACTGGAAACATTTCTTTGGCCGGGGCCTGGTCGATCCCGAGGATGACTTTCGATCGACCAACCCGGCAACGCATCCGAAACTGCTCGATGCATTGGCGGATCATTTCGAGCAGAGCAGCTACAACTTGAAGGAACTGGTGCGCGTTATTGCTACCTCGACAACGTATCAGCTTAGTTCCGTCCCAAACGAACATAACGGGAGGGACAAACATTACTACTCGCGCTTTCAGCCCAAGCGCCTGACCGCAGAAGTCCTCTTCGATTCGTTGAACGATCTGATCCTGGCACGGAGCAACTTCGGCGGCTTGCCGGTCGGGACGCGTGCGGTTTGCCTGCCGGACAACAGTTACAACAGTGCCAACTATTTCCTGAGTGTGTTCGGCCGACCGGACTCCTCAAGCGCCTGCGAATGCGAACGCTCCCAGGAAGCCAGCCTCGCCCAAAGTCTGCACCTGTTTAACGCGAAAAACATTCACGAGCAGTTGGCCCACAAGGAGGGCCGCGCTGCCAAGCTCGCTGCTGACAATGGACGGGATCACGCCGCGAAAATAAACAGCCTTTACTATCAGGCGTTTGCCCGGTTGCCGCGCAAGTTGGAAATTGACGTGGCGGTGGATTATTTGAAACGTGAGGTTGTCGATAAGGATGGCAAACCGACGGCTAAAACTAGCGAGCGCTACGAGGATATTCTTTGGGCGCTGATTAACACCAAGGAATTTCTCTTTAACCACTGAGGCGCGGCCCAATTGAATGCCTCCGGTTGAGCAAGCGTCGAAAACGGTATGATTCATTTTTCATCATCCCGGCTGTTTTGTGTCGGTTTGTTTTTGTGCTTCGAACTGGGCCAAGCGCTTGGCCAATTGCCGACGGCTCACATCACTGCGGTGTTCCCGCTGGGCTGCCAAATCGGCGAAGAGGCCGAAGTGCAGGTCCACGGTGGCGACCTTGAGGGGGCGGCGGAGTTGCGGTTTTCGCATCCGGGCATTACAGCGGAATTAACCAACGCGGATGAACGAAAGTTCAAGGTTCGTGTGGCTGTAGATGTCCCAAGCGGAGTGTACGAGGTGAGGTTTGTCGGGGCGCTTGGTTTATCCAACCCCCGCTTGTTCGCCGTTGGCACGCTGGATGAGAGTCGAAGCCCAAGCGGCAACACGTCAATAAAAACCGCCGCCGCCCTTGGTGCTGATTCGGTCGTCAATGGCGTCTCTGTGACAAGGCAGTCCTCGTGGTTTCAAGTTGGGGCAAAAAAAGGGCAGCGACTGTTGCTGCGCGTGTCCGCAAAGTCTCTCGATTCGCGCATGAGCCCTGTAATGCTGCTGCGGAGTGGAGCAGGGGAGCGCTTGGCACGGGCAAATGCTGACGGCTTGATCGACTTCACGGCACCGGCGAATGGTAATTTCCTCATTCAGGTTCACGATACAATTTTCCGCGGCGGCACTGAATATTTTTTCCGTTTGGAGAACAGCAGCGGCCCGCATGTGGATTTTATTTCACCAGCGATAGTCCCTAGTTTCAGTGAATCGGAGATCACTCTTTTTGGGAGGAATCTACCCGGTTCAAAGCCAGCCGGCTTCAAGGCAGTCGATGGCCAGTCGCTTGAGCAATTGAGCGTGAAAATCAGCGAGCTCAACCAGGCAGGACAACCGGGAGGCGTAGTGCTCCCGCCGGCTGCCATCGTGCTGGATGGGGGTGTTTTTCGCCTGCCTGGAAACAGCAGCGTTGAGAGCAACCCTTTCTTCGTTGGTCTTCGCCCGGGTAACTTGCTAACGATGGAGCAGGGTAGTAACGACGCAGCAGATCGTGCTCAGATAATCCCCGCTCCCGGCTTGGTCGCGGGAAGTTTTTATCCGGCTCGCGATGTCGATTGTTTTAGGTTTCCGATCAAAAAAAATGAAGTCTATTGGCTTGAGGTTTTTTCGCAGCGATTGGGCTGCGGCACAAATCCATACGTCACCGCCCAACTTGTGGGAGTTTCGGAAGACGGCAAGGAATCACCGGAAGCCGTGAAAGAGTTTTACGATTCAAAAGACAACCCAGGAGGGCGTGGGTTTAATGTGACCAATCGGGATATATCGTGGCGCTTTCAGTCCAAAGATGATGGCCACTGTCGCGTGATGCTGCGGGACTTGTTCAACCAGTCTACGGACGATCCATCGAGAGGCTACGTGGTGGCTTTGCGTCGCGAGCACCCCGGCTTCCGGTTGGTGGTTCACCCGCAAACGGTTGCGGGTGTCTGGAAAAAAAATAAGATAATTGAACTGACGGGAACGCACCTTCGCAAAGGGACGACGCTGCCTGTACAAATCATCGTCCTGCGCGAGGGCAGTTTTAGCGGGCCAATCACTATTACCGCTG
Organism: Verrucomicrobiota bacterium; assembly: GCA_030747575.1. GTDB lineage: Bacteria > Verrucomicrobiota > Verrucomicrobiia > Limisphaerales > UBA1096 > UBA1096. Next base: position 2,489 of record JASLKI010000050.1, read on the forward strand.
AGGGTTTGCCGAGAGGAGTTGAGTTGCACCACTGCCGGGTGAAGGCCAGCGAAAAAGCCATAACAGCGTTCCTTACAGCATCTGAGCCGGTGGTTTCATTCATCGGGAACGTCCGGTTTGTCGGGAAGGCGATGATCGGCGACCGGGAAGTTGAGCAAGTGGCGTGGCCAACTGCAACAATTCATCGTGTCGGAGATTATGACAAGGAGGCAGTTTTTTCGCGCGTGGCCAAGGAGTGTGGATTGTCCATCAATGCGGAGGATGCAGAGCCGATTCAAGTCACAACCGAGGGCGATGTTCCGTTCACGGGCTTGGCCGGCGGCAAGGTAAAAATTCCACTCAAGGTCAAGCGCACTGGAGAGTACAATGAGAGCATCAAGTTGAAAGTGTTCGGCATCTCCCAACTTGACAAGCTGGGGGAACTAGAAGTGAAAAAGGGCCAAGGAGATGCTTTGCTTGAAATTGACTTGGCCAAGTTCAAGGTGCCTGTTGGACGGTATACGTTTCACCTCGCCTCAACGGTCAAGGGGAAATACCAATACCCTCCGCTGAACGGCAAGAAGAGCGAGAAAAAGAAGGATGTCACTTATCAAATGTTCTCTCCGCCCATCGTGTTGGAGGTCGCATCCGCGCCGAAACCGTCTGAAAAAACAGTGAAGTAAATGGACCAGTGCTCGGTTTTCGCTTGGGGGGGTGCCTGGTTCATTGAGTTGGTATGATCTATGTCGAGGTGAAGCGAAACTTTTGCTCGTCATTTGAGCCTTGTCAGGGCAGCTTTCAACTCGATGAAGCTTATTCTTGATTCACACAATGTAGAGCTCACCGAGGCAATTAAAGACCACGTGAGCGCCTGCGTTCACAAGCTTGAACACATGGACCAAAGGGCCTTGGAGGCCCGGGTGAATCTCGAGCGGGACCATGTCGGTCTCCCGGGGAACAAGTACAAATGCACTATGCACCTGTATTTCAAAGGGACGGATATGTTTGCGGAGGATCATGAAAGTGATCTGTATGCAGCCATTGATTTGGTGACTAAAAAAGTTCAGCAGCAACTGCGGAAACGGCACGGTAAAACCATTACGCGACATCACGCGGGAGCGGCAAAAGCCAAGCAGGCAAGGCAGTTGACGGATGTATGATTGACAGTTGGGTTTACAATTCGCCACACAAGTTGAGGCTCGTTGAATGATTCTTCAGTCACGCGCGATCTGGGCGGGCAAGGGGAATCTCATCGCGGACGGAGTGGTTCGAATTCGGGGCGAGCGGATTGCGGAGGTTGGTTGTCGAGGTGACATGGTCCCCGAAGCGGGTGAGCCTGTGGTTGATCTTGGGGACTCGATAATCTTCCCGGCATTTGTAAACGCTCATTGCCATCTCGATTATTCCGG
>JASLKI010000051.1 GCA_030747575.1 Verrucomicrobiota bacterium
GATGTTTCGCCAACCCTATTCTTCACATTCACATCCGCACCGTTGGCGATTAGCAGTTCGACAACTTCCTTGAGACCTTTTCTAGCCGCAGCATGTAAAGGAGCCATTCCAGAAGCCAATTCTCCACTCGTCATGCCACCGTGTTTGCGGAGGAGGTCGGCGGTTTCAGTTTTGCCTTGTTGGATCGCCCAATCTAACGCTGTGATGAGCGGCGTCCCCGCGAGCTCATTATTTATCACATTCACATCAGCACCGTTGTCGATTAGCAGTTCGGCAATTTCCTTGTAACCATTAAAAGCTGCAAAATGCAAAGGAGTCGATCCTTCCAATGTAATCGCATTCACATCAGCACCTTCGGAAATGAGGAGTTCGGCGACTCCCTTGGATAAGGCCCAATGCAAAGGTGTTAAATTATAAAAACCGCGGTCGACCTCATTCACATCCACTCCTTTATCCAATTCCGCTTGGACGCCTGCAAGATTGCCGACCTTGGAAGCATCGTGAATCGGATCGGCGAAGGCGTTTATGGCCAACAGTGAGGTAATCGTGAGTGTTAGTATTGTTTGTTTCATGACCTGAAGGGGTTTGAAGTTAGATAACGCAACACGATAACGCAACACCAATTAGCCGCCTTTGCCGGAACCGTGTCTATTGCAGGCACGGCTTTTTTTTGGCCGGGAATGAATCCTAACTTGCAGAAATAGCATGGCAGAAGACGTAGCAGAGGCAATGGAAAACCTTCCTAAAGAAGCCGGACTAGTGGGGCTAGACGCTCCCTTGGATTAACTGGACCTGACCAAGATATTGGCCGAGGCCATTGGTGTAGAGGAACAGGATACGTCCGAGGAGGCAGTCCGAGCATTTCGTAATCAGTTGCTCAGACAAAAAACTCCCGGAATAAAACTTGAATTGATTCGTGGGATGCCGCCATTTTGTCGGTCGCCGTCATATGAAACCATTGAAACGAATATTTGAATCAAGAGAAGCCGTGTTCGCCGGCTTTCTGGTCGCCACGCTGGGCGCGGGCTGCGTCACACCGGGAGGCGGTGGCACCGAGCTGTTCAACGGCAAAAATCTCGACGGCTGGGAAGTCACCGACTTTGCCGGCGGTGGCGCCATCAAGGTAAAGGACGGCGAGATCCACATCGCCATGGGCGAGTTGATCTCCGGAATCAACCTCGCCCATGAAAATATCCCACGCACGAACTACGAACTCGAGGCCGAGGCGATGAAGCTGGATGGCAACGACTTTTTCTGCGGGCTGACTTTCCCCGTGGGCGACACGTTCGCGTCGTTCATTCCAGGCGGCTGGGGCGGCACGGTGGTCGGCATCTCGAGCATCGACGGCATGGACGCTGCGGAAAACGAGACCGCCACATTCAAGCAATTTAAGACCCACCAGTGGTATCATTTCCGGGTGCGCGTGACACCAGGCAAGATCCAGTGCTGGGTGGACGACGAGATGGTGGTGGACCTGCTGCTCGAGGATCGCGCCATCGCGCTGCGGGCCGGGCCGATCGAGTTGTCGGTGCCGATCGGCATCACTTCGTTCCAGACCGTGACGCGCATTCGCAACATCCGGCTGCAACCGATCAAGCCGTAACCGCGCGAGCCTGTGGCCAAGACCATTGTCATCACCGGCGTGACTCGCGGCATCGGCCGCGGCCTGGCCGGGGAGTTCGACCGACTGGGCCACAAAGTCATCGGGTGCGGCCGCTCCAACGACCAGGTCGCCGAGCTGCAAACCTCGCTTGGCCAGGCGCACGACTTCGCGACAGTGGACGTCACCGACGACCGCGCTGTCGCCGACTGGGCCAGGCGCACGCTCGCCGAACACGGCGCACCCGACCTGCTCATCAACAACGCGGCGATCATCAACCGCAACGCCAACCTCGTCGACGTGTCGGCGGAGGAGTTCGACGCGGTGATCGACATCAACATCAAGGGCGTGGCCAACGTCACGCGGCACTTCGTGCCCGCGATGATCGAGCGCGACCACGGCGTGATCGTGAACCTCAGCTCCGGATGGGGCCGCGGCACCTCGCCCGAGGTGGCGCCCTACTGCGCAACCAAGTGGGCGATGGAGGGACTGAGCAAGGCACTGGCCGACGAACTGCCGAACAGCATGGCATGTGTGCCGATGAGCCCCGGCATGGTGAACACCGGGATGCTGCAAAGCTGTTTCGGCGCCGAAGCCGACTCCGCACGCAAGCCGGATGCCTTCGCCAAGGTCGCCGCGCCGTTCCTGCTTGAGCTTGGCCCGAAAGACAATGGCCAGTCGCTCACCGTCCCCGGCTGAGCGCGTCTGGGCAGGCGTCAGTTGAAACTCTCGAAGCGGTTGGTGTTGGCCATGATGTCGCTCAGCATCGAGAGGCCGGAGAAAACCGCCGAGTCATCGAGCGGGAGTTTGCGCTGGCGCATGCTGTACGCGCAGCCGAACAGGTTCAGTCCATCCTCCCTCAACTTGACCAGGCGCGGATCGCCGATGCCCGGCACCGCATCATCAATGCAGTAGAGGTAGACCTTTTCCCCTTCACCAAGCGCCTTGGTTGCCAATTCGAGAGCCTGGCCAAAGCCGGGGGCATCCGGCGCCACCGACACCATCAACCCCAACTTTTTCGGCTCGGCGCTCAAAGCAGGTTACTTCCGCCCAGCCAGACGCTTGAGGTGTCTCTCGACCGCCGGCTTGCCTTTCACGTAGCCGAGTGAGCTGAGGAACTCGTGCATGCGCGTGACGGTGGCGAGGAACATTTTGTTGTCGCGGCGACCAAAATTGAAGAAGCCATGCGGCATGTCTTCATAACCCGCCAACTCCACTCGCAATCCGGTTTTGGTCGCCTGCTTCACGTACGCCTCCGCGGTTGAGTACGGCACCGTCGTGTCGCCCTTGCCATGAAGGACCAGGGTAGGCGGCAGGCCTTTTCGAATGTTGTGATACGGCGACAAGGTCGCAGGATCCTTCAGTCCCAGCCGCTTCATTAAGGTCTCGTTGGTATCGCCACCATAAGGCGTCACACCATCTGCTAATGCGGTGGAAATGACTGGATTATAAAGCACAAGCGCATTGGGCACCGAGCTGACGTTGTCGTCCTCGCCCGGTTCGTCGTGCTTCGGCAATATGCCGGTGCAGGCAGCAACGTGGCCCCCGGCCGAGCCACCGCCGGAAACGATACGATTCGGATCGACTCCAAGACGCCTGGCGTTTTGGCGAATCCAGCGCACGGCGGATTTGCCATCACGCACGCAGTGGAACGGCTTGGTGCCCTGCCGACTGGAAACACGATAGTCGGTCGTCATAGCCACCATCCCCTTCGAGGCCAGATAACGGCAGTGCTCCAGGAACTGCCTTGGTGTGCCACCCCGCCAACTTCCACCAAAAAAGAATACGATCGCCGGCCGGTTGCCACCGGCCTTGTGCCCTTTCGGCTCGTAAATATAAATCTTCAATTTCAC
>JASLKI010000052.1 GCA_030747575.1 Verrucomicrobiota bacterium
ACATGAGCGAGAGCAGGAGCGCCACCGGCACGACGATGAAGAAATTCCCCGGCAGCGTCACCCAGTAGTACCGTGCGATCTCGGCCGGGCCCACCCCGGCGAACTCATCCAGCTCGTTGATCAGTTTGAATGCTATCCACAGCAACATGAATCCGGACAGGCAGACGCCAAACGGGATGAGCCATTCGCGAATCAGGTAGCGATCAAGCAGACGCATGAGCGGCGCAGCGTATCCACGGCCCAAGCCCAAGGCAAGCGACACGCTTGGCCTACGATTAAAAGAGGCCCGGGACGAGGGCTTTGCGCCTGGCCGGGTAGTCGGGGAACCGTTCGCGGTACCAGCGGTGGTGTGCCCGCGCGCGTGGCACGAGGTTGGCCATCGTCCACGCCGCGAATGCCAGCCCAGCCGGGCTCCACGTCAGCAGCGCCCAGCCCAGCCACTCAACGATTTCGCCGAGATAGTTTGGGCAGGAAACCAAGCGGAACAGGCCGCCGCGCGGGATGGAGTAGTCATTGGGATTCGCCTTCTTGAGCTGCAACAACCGTCGGCTTGAGTCGATGTTGAGCGCCATGCCGCCGGCGAACATCACCGCGCCCGCGATGAATTGCCAGCCGCCCAGCCACTCCGAGTCGCTGATAACTGGGTGGACAAACAGCCAGGCGCCGTGCAGCGAGCCGTTGACAAGGTTGAACGACAGCCCCATCAGCATCAGCAGCACCGGCATTGGGCTGCTGGCCTTGGCCAGGTGAAGAGGGTAAATCCACGCCCGATACACGTAGTGCGATTGCCAGATCAGGAAAAACGCCAGCATCACCGGCGACTCCCAGCCTCGCATGCACACGAAGAAACCGGCGGGGATCAGCACCGCTGGCGACTCCATCAGCAGCCAGCCAAGCCGGGCATGGATCAGCGCGCCCCACGTGCCGGGGTTGTGCCGCCCATACGGGGCGTTGATAAAACAGAGGCAGGTCGCGATCGGCAACGCCAGCAGCAGCCACACCCACGTGAACGCAGTGAGCCAATCGAGATCGGTCGTGACGGTTTCGGGCAACATCGGTGCCGCCCCATCAGCGACAAACCGGCCGGTGTTTCAAGCTAAAACATCAGCGCTTTACAGCTTCACAGTCGAGGGATAGCTTCCCTGCATGTCGTCAAAACTCGACGAGTCTGAATTTGTGGATCGCGACCTCGAGGCCACAAAGGAGGCCGGCGCACCTTCCCTCGGAGTGGACGACTCCATCGCCACCACCCCACCCAGTCGCGAGGAATTGACCTCGCGTTTCAACGAGAACCTGCAAAAGCTTGCCGAGCTAAAGCGCGAAAAGGAGGAGATCGAGCACGAGAGCAACGAGTTGCAGGAGGCACGCAAGCGGCGCATCGAGCTGACCACCGGCCGCGAGGAAATGGTGCAGCACCTTACTCGCGGCATCGGCCTGCTCGAGGAGGCCGAGCTGTCCAGCAGCCGAACCGCCGAGCAACTCGCCATGACCGTTAGCGACCTGCGGGGTTCGCTCAATAAAATCAACAGCATCGCGGAGGAGGAATGGACGAAGGAAAACGGGAGCGTCGAGCTGACTCGGGCGCTGACCACCATCGAGAATGCCCGGCTGGAATGGAACTCCGCTCGGCTCAAGTGGCCGGTGCTCGACGGCGAAACTGGCCTCGCGCCCGCCGTTGTCGGGCAACCGCAAACTGAGGAGCGGCCCGGTCTCGATCAACACAGCTTCCGGCAGCTCAGCCGGATGGGCCTTGCCTTCACTTGGCCGGTGGTCGTGGTCGGCGTTGCCATCGTCATTCTGCTGATCCTACAGTTGCGCAGTTGAGCCGCCATGGGCTTGTTCCGACGCAAGGATCCACTCGAGAGCCGGGCCAGGGCGCTCAAGGCCCGCTTGGCAGACTTGGAGTCGCAGATTCAGGAACTCAACCAGTCCGGTGCCGAGCTGCGCGAAACGCCCCCTACCGTTCACGAACTCAAGCCCGGCGACGAGCCGCTGCCGCCGCGCCCTAGCCATCCGCTCTCCGAGCAGCCGCTGGGCACGAGCGAACCGGAAAACGAAACCTTGTGGCAATGGTTCAGGCGCCGGTTCCGCAAACCGCCGATCTCGTCCAACCCGCGCATGGTCAACTTCCTCGCCGCCGGGAGCATTCAGGGCCTGCGGCCGTTGCGTTACGAGCGGCGTGTGGCGCGCAACCGTTTCCTCGCCTTCACTGTGCTGCTTGTGCTCGTGCTGATCGGCCTGTTCTGGACACTCCTTCAACAGTGAGCGGTGAGCGGTGAATCTGCGGATAAACAAAACTGAACACTTTTTTAAGACACGAATGATCACAACAGAGAACCGAAACATTGACTGACGAAATCACCATCCGGGTTGCCATCACCGTCATCGCGGCGGTCATCGCCATCGCCGTCGCGTTGATCTTCGGCCGCGAGGATGACCGCGATGACTAGCGCCGCTCCCATCGCCACACGGCACGGCACCTTTGTCGCGCAGTTCAACGACATCGGCCTGTGCCGGCTCGACTTCCCCGGCAAAGCCCGCGGGCCTAAGCCGGCTCAGAAACCAACCGGCTTGGGCAAGCGCTGGCTGGCGGCCACCGCCGCCGCGCTCGAGTCGCTGCTGCTTGGCCGCGCGCCAAGCCGTCTGCCGCCGCTTGACCTCTCGGCCGGAACCGGATTCCAGCAAACCGTCTGGGCGGAGCTGCTCAACATTCTGCCTGGGCAAACCCGCTCGTACGGCGAGATCGCCGAGCGCCTGGCCAAGCCGGGCGCGGCGCGGGCCGTCGGCTCCGCCTGCGGCGCTAACCCGATCCCGGTCATCATTCCGTGCCACCGGGTGCTGGCGGCGCACCGGCGGATCGGCGGTTTCTCCGTCGGCCCCGGCTGGAAGCAGCGCCTCCTTCACATCGAGCAGGCTGAGTTCGTTGGGTGAGGGTGGGGATGGCTGTCCCAGCCGTCTGCGACTGCCCGGCGCGCTGGTGACAGCACGCCCCACCATCCGCTTCCCCGAGACGCTGTCGCGGACTCGAGCGGACCGACACGCAGTGCGCTTGCGCCCCCGAACCTTTTTTGCGGGAGTCTTGGCAGCGTTTTGGTAAGTTGCGGCGTGCGGGTGCTGCGCCTGCCACCGGCATGACTTCCATTTGTAAACATATTCGTTGGAGCAGCCTTGCGCTTGGCTTCGCCCTCGCCGGCCCGACGCTCGCCGCCGACTCGATCGCGGACTTTGGCCAATGGCTCGCCCGGTACGAGGCGGCCCAGGCGGACGACCGGCCAAGCCTGGTGGCCGAGGGGGTGCGCTTGGCCAAGCGGCGCCAACCGGCGATGAGGCGGCTCATCGCCACGCAGCCGCACCTGGCCCTGCAACGCGCCGTGCCGCGCTTGGCCAAGCTGCCGGAACCGGTCGCCCGTCACCTTGAGCAACACGCCGAGGGGTTGGCGGAGTACACCGTGACGGTTGCCTGCGGTGGCCTGGGGCATCGCAGTTGCAAAGTGGAGCGCACGCTCGAGTTAAACGGCCAACGCCTAAAGCCGCGCTGGCAAGGGCGGCGCGCACACCTTGGCTCGAAGAGCGGCCTGCCGGTCCACGGCATCGTGCTCGATGGGCAGATCGCCATTGCCGACGAGCCGGCTCGCGAACTCGCTGGCGACGAGAAAACCGCGCTTGGCCTTCCGGCGACTCAGAACGTCCTGTCGCTGGCCGGCGCGCGGCACGCGTTCGACTCCCCGGCTGCTGCTGCCGCTTGGCAGCAAAAACTCATCGCCGCCGAGCAGGCGCTTGGCCCGGCGGTGCATCTGCGGCCGGTGGCCAAGCAGAAGCCATCCGTGGGGTGGACCACCGGCAAAAAGCGCGTCCTGTTCATTCGCGTTGATTTCTCCGACCGCGAGGGCAACCCGCTGAGCGACGATGCGACAAACTTCTCGATGAAACGCACCAACGAGTTTCTCGGCGACAACTCGTACGGGAAACTCACGATCGACACCACGCTTGTGCCGGGGGTGTTGCGGATGCCCAACCCGGCGTCGTGGTACCAGGCTGAGCCGGAGAGCCGCGATGACGATCTGCTGGATCACGCCCGCGCCGCAGCTCGCGTGGTTGGCGCGAAATACAATTATCGCGACTATGACCTGTACATCGTCTGTTTCGACTCGATCTTCGACGGCTGGGCCGGCAAGGCGCGTGTCGGTACGATCGGGCTTTGGCTCAACGGTGGCTTCAGCAACGACACCATCCAGCATGAGCTCGGCCACAACCTCGGCCTGTTCCACGCCAACGCCTGGGTGCCGTCGCAGGGCGATTCCCCTATCGGCTCCGGGCAGCACGAGGAGTACGGAGATCCCTACGACAACATGGGAAATTACTCGCCGTACGGGCACTTCAACGTCTATTTCAAGAATTATCTCTGGTGGATTCCGGACGCATCGGTGAAATCCGTTTCGCGCACCGGCACCTACCGCGTGAAGGCGCACGACCACCGCGAGTCCAGCATCGGCGCGCGCGCGCTGAAGATCGGCAAAAACTCCGGGCGCGACTACTGGGTGGGCGTCCGGCATTGGGTGGTCGGGAGTGAGATCATGCTGCGCTGGGGGCTCAAGTCGGGCAGCTCGATGAGCGGCGACGGCTCGCTGCTGCTCGACATGACGCCGGAAACCCGCCGTGAATTTGAGGAGAGTCAGCCGCGCGACCACTCTCTACAGATGGGCAAAACGTTTCACGACAGTAGCCGCCGGTTGTCGGTCACCCCGGTGGCCCGCGGCGGCGATGGCCACAAACTGTGGGTGGACATGCGCGTGGTGTACGGCTCGGCTGACTCCAACCGCTCGCCTAGCGTGAGCATCGACGGTTCGTCCGTGGAGGGTAAAGTGGGCGAACCGTTTCGTCTCACGGCCAGTGGCTTCGATCCTGACAGCGACGCGCTGTTTTACATTTGGGAGTTCGGCGACGGCAGCGACGCAGCCTACGGCAGGACCGTTTCGCACACCTACTTTACCGGCGCGGGCTCGGCATTCTCGGTCACTTGCACGGCGCTCGATGGCAGGGGCGGCAGCGCAACGGCCACAATCTCGGCTCAGTTGGAGGGAAGCGACGACCCGATCAACAGTTGGACCCAAACTACGCTGCCGGACACCGGCAACCTGTCGTTTGCGGCATTTGGTGGAGGGCAGTTTCTCGCGGGGGGCGACGGAGGCACCTTGGCCAAGCGCGATGCCGGAGGGACGGTCTGGTCCAGGGTCGGCGACAGCGGCACAAGGCAGCGGCTTTTCGGTGGCGCGATCACAGGAGGCACGCGCTTGGCAGTCGGCTGGTTGGGCACGGTGACGGTTTCCAAAAACGCGGGCACATGGCGCCTGGCAAAGGGGGTCGAGTTGGTGAACCTTGAGGATGTGATCCATGATGGCGACCAGTTCATCGCCGTGGGCAAGACAGGCAAGGTTGGCCTTTCGCCGGACGGTGAGGCGTGGACGTTTCACGAAAGCGGCACCGCCGCCTGGCTCAAGCATGTCACGATCGGCGGCGGTACTTACGCAGCGGTTGGCACGCAGGGCACAATCGTCACCTCAACCAACGGTTTAAAGTGGACGGAGCGTAACACGCCAACGACGAACGGCCTAGAGAGCGTGGCATTTGGCAACGGCCAGTTTGTCGCCGTTGGATTCAAGGGCACGATCCTCTACTCGGACAACGGGCAACGCTGGATCAGCGCCAAGTCGGGCACGAATGAGTGGCTCAACGATGTGACATTCGGCGGCGGGATGTTTATGGCGGTTGGTGCCAACGGCACACTGTTCACCTCGCCCGACGGCAAGGCTTGGTTGCGCCGCAGCTCCGGCACGGAGACGACGCTCGGCGGCGTGGCGTTTGGCGCTCGGCGGTTCGTCATTGTCGGGCGCGACGGGCTGATCCTCGAGTCGGGACAACTAGCCGCGCCGCCGGTGCCAACGCTCTCGGCCGCCTTGACCAAGGGCGGCAAGCTGCGACTGCTCATCGACGGGCAGGGGGTCGGGCTCTTCCGCATCGAGGGCTCGGATGACCTGCAGGAATGGAGGGTTCTTAAGCGCATCCGGCAGATTGAGGCCAAGCCGGTGGAGTTCATTGATGAATCGGCCACGGCAGATCGCAGCCGCTTTTACCGCACTGTCACGCCGTAGCCGTTTTGCCTTCCGCTTAGCCAAGCGGGGCAGTAGGTTTGGCCGCGTTAACTTGAAGACAGATGAATACTTTCCTGAGGTTATTCAGTTGGACGACCCTCTTTTGCTGCGCGGCATGTGGTGAGGCGAACGATAAACCGGCCAAACCGGCCAGTACCCCAAAGCCCATTGTGAATCCATCCAATGAACCTCTGACAAAAGTGGCGAAGGCCGAATCCATCACACTCGGCGGAGGATGTTTTTGGTGTGTGGAGGCGGTGTACCAACGTATCGAGGGCATCACAAAAGTGACCTCCGGTTACATGGGTGGTACGGTGCCCAATCCCACCTACAAACAAATCTGCACCGGCCAAACCGGCCACGCCGAGGTGGTGAAGGTGGAGTTTGATCCGGCAAAACTTTCCCTCGAGAAAGTGCTGGCGGTGTTCTGGAAGGCGCACGATCCCACCACGCTCAACCGGCAGGGTGCGGACGTTGGCACACAGTATCGTTCGGCGATTTTTTATCATAACGACGCCGATAAGGCTGTGGCGGAGGAATCCATGCAAGCGGCAGGCAAGTCGGGTGAGTTTAGGAGTCCGATCGTGACCGAGATCGTCCGGGCCGGCACATTTTACAAGGCCGAGGAGTATCACCAAAACTACTTCAACCTAAACGCCAACGCGCCGTACTGCCGTGCTGTGATCTGGCCCAAGCTTCGTAAACTTGGTTTGAAGTTCAAGGAATAGCCGTGGAACGGCCGGCGTTACGGCGTGTCCTTGCCCGGCCGGTCCCGCTCCACCACATTGCGCACGAGCGATTCCATGGATTCGTAGTCCAGGTCCCCTTCCTTTTCTAGATCGCGGTAGACTTGCTTCTCCAAGGCGCGTAGCTGGGTGGCGTGCATTTGCAGCTCTAGGTCGTTAAGGGTGGGAGTATGCCCGACCATCTCCGCAATACGCTTGTCATTGGCCTCGCGACGTTCGACCAGCCGATTATGCAGAATCTCAAAGGTGCCATGGGAAAGGGTGCCCTTCCTTTCCGCATCCTCCAAGTTATCCACCAGACAACGAACGGCCTGCCGGCGTGCCAGTGCCATCTCGTATTCGATCTCTTCACCCGTTTCCACAATGAGCCCCACCCGTTTCATGAGCCACTCAATCGTGGTGCCTTGTAGTAGAATGGACAGCAGCACCACGCCGAAGACGATGTTCAGGATCAGTTCGCGGTTTTCCTCTCCGCTTTCAACGGTGGTCACCAGCATCATTGCCATCACCATCGACAGGCTGCCACGGACTCCTGACCAGGTTATGACCGGCAGCCACGGTTTCTTCAGCTTCAAATCCTCACGCCGCACCAGGTTGTGTACGCCAAACACGATTACGCTGCGAACCAGGATCATGATCACAAAAAAGGCCACAATGAGTCCGGCGTGCGCCCATAATTCGCTCAATTTTATTTCCAGTCCGATGAGAATGAAGACAAAGGAGTTGGCCATGAAGGCGGCAAACTCCCAGAAGGAAAAGACCGCCTCGCGTGTGGTGGGACTCATACCGTGCTTGGCACCAACATTGCCAACCATCATTCCGCAGACAACCACGGCGATGACGCCCGAGGCATGGAGCTGCATGGCCGCAACATTACTGCCGTAGGCCGCGATTGCGGTCAAGGCAACCTCGATGAGGTGGTCGTTGACCTTGCTGGTGAGGTAGGACATGGCCAGCCCGACCGCGACCCCAAGGGCTGTGCCAAGAAAAACCTCACGCAGAAAAACGCCGATCACGTGCAGAGCCTGCACATTTTCGCCAGGGTCGTGCAGGGTGGGAATGGTGAGTCCCAGGCTGTCAGCGGTGATCTTGACCACGACGCCAAAGAGCACCACCGCGATGCCATCGTTGATGAGGCTTTCACCCTCGACGATAATGCCGAGCCGCTTTGATACGGTGAACTCCTTGAATAGCGCCACCACGGAAATGGGGTCGGTGGCCGCCAGCATGGCGGCGGTGACCAAGCCAACCTGCCACATCATATCTCCCCTGATCAGTTTGGCGACCGGCACAAATACCGCGGTGGTGAGGACCATGCCGATGATGACGCCGGGGATGGCAAGGAACAGGATGGCCCGCCGGTTGTTGAGGAAGGATTTGAGATCTACGTGAAACGCCGCCTCAAATAGCAGGATGGGCAGAAAGACCTGCAACAGCAACTCGGGCTTGAGCTTGATTTTCTCGAGGTGCTCACGCAACCCGGGTGCCCCGTCAAGAAGCAGGCTAACCGCCAAGCCTGCGACCACAAGCAGCACCGTGTAGGGCAGTTTCAACCGCTTGGCCAAGAGCGCCATGCCACAGGCGATCACCAAAATGGCTACAAAGGATAAACTCATCGCGGGGTCTTATATTTTGTTGTCATCTTGTCCGGAGGATTATTCAACGATTCTCCCTAAGCTTCAATTCGTTCAGCATTGGGGCCACCTAGTTTGCAACGCGTTGCCCGGTGCCCTGCTCGGTGTAACTGCGCAGTCCCATTCAAAACTGATAGCCGCCAAGCCGTTGGGCTGCTAATCATTGAAATGATCCAGCGCATAAGCCAAGTCGCCCTGCACAAACACAAACAAGGCCGCATT
>JASLKI010000053.1 GCA_030747575.1 Verrucomicrobiota bacterium
CTACCGGCAAGGCGATCTGGTCGCACGCCTACGAGGCCAAGCTCGACCCGAAGTATTACGCCGGCGGGCCAAGCAGCACACCCACCGTCGATGGCGACCATGTGTTCACGCTGGGCAAGCGCGGACAGCTGATCTGTTTTGGCGCAGCCGACGGCCACGTTGTCTGGCAGAAAAATATCGCCACGGAAACCAAGGGCAAGCGGCCGACGTGGGGCTTCGCCGGCTCGCCGCTGGTCATCGGCGGCACGGTGTTCGTCAACGTCGGCGCGCACGGCACGGCGCTCGACAAAAAGACCGGCAAGATTCTCTGGAACACCGGTCGCGACTCGGCCAGTTACTCGTCCATCGTGCCCCACGTCCGGAACGGGCGACAGGAGTTGGTGATGTTCGCCTACAATGCAGTCATCGCGGTGGATCCGGAAACCGGCAGCACGCTCTGGAGTTATCCGTGGGAAACCAAGCACGACAGCAACGCCGCCGACCCCATCCTCATCGGTGACAAGGTGTTCATCTCCTCCGGCTACGACCGCGGCTGCGCGCTGCTGCAAATCAACGGTGACAAAGTGGCCAAGCTTTGGGAAAACAAAAACATGCGAAACCACTTCAATCCATGCGTGCTGATCGACGGCCATCTGTACGGCTTCGACGGCAACACCGGCCGCGCCACGCTCAAGTGCATCAAGCTGGCCAACGGCAAGGTGCAGTGGGAGCAGGACAGTTTCGGCGGCTTCGGGGCAATCCAGGCCATCGGCAAAAAACTGCTCATCATCAGCAACCAGGGCGAACTCATCGTCGCAGAGGCCAACACCAGTGAGTTCACGGAGGTCTCCCGTGCGCAGGTGACCGGCCCCAAGTGCTGGACCACGCCAGTCCTGGCCAACGGCCGAATTTATTGCCGTAACTCCCGCGGCGACCTCACCTGCCTCGACGTCTCCGGCAAGTAACTACTCCACAGTTTCCCAGCAGCCAGAGCGGGCTGAGCGAGCGGCCGCGTCGGTGAAAAGTTGCACGCGCCAGCCGTCCTGGAGGTCGGGATGGCCGGTTTCCTCCCCGGCGAATGCCTGACGCAGGCTTGGGAAAACATATTTCTCGAAACGATTGCCAAAACCGTTGTTCGGCACGTTGGCGATGATCTCCACTGGTTCGCCCGGCTTGGCCAAGGTCAGGTTTCCACTCACACGATCCAGGCCAAGCGACGCCTTGGTGCCGTGCAGTTCCAACTCGGGCGCGATGCCCTTCCGGAAAAACGGCGTGTGTGACAGCACCAGCGTCGCCACGGCGCCGTCGTCGAATTCCCACGCCACGCTCGCGTAATCGAACGTTTCTCCCTTGCGCTTGGCGGCCTCCGCCTGACCGCCCGCTTGGCCAAGCGCCTCGGTAAGGTTGATCGCACCCAGGTCAGCCCTGGCCGGAGTAATCGTGTCGGCATGCGCCTGCACCCGCGTTGCCTCACAGCCCAGCAACCAGCGCAAGGTGTCGTAGGCGTGCGAGCCAACATCGGCAATGCTGCCTGCCGCCGACAACCCGGCGTCATCGCGCCACGTCAGCGGCATGTCGTCCGGGCGCGGATTGTGCCAGCGATAGACCACGCCGCGAATGTCGCCCAAGACACCGGACTCAATCACCTCGCGGGTTCGCACGAAAGGCTCGCAGTAACGCGTCCAAAACGGCACGTAATGCACCAGGCCGGCATCTCGGTATGCCGCCCACATTTCGTAGGCTTCGGCGGCGTTCACACCGACCGGTTTTTCGCAGAGCAGATGTTTACCAGCATCAGCACAAGCCATCACGGCCTCGTGATGCAGCGCGTCCGGCGTGGCGACGATGACGAAGTTGACGTGCGGGTGCTGTACCACCTTGCGCCAGTTGCCGGTCAGCAACTCCGCGCCGTCCTCCTCGCCTGCCCGCTCGAGCAGTTCGCGGCGGCGGGCGCACAACGCGACAATGTTTGCTCCGGCAGCCTGGCGGATCTCCGCACGGTACGGGGCGCCGATGTAGCCGGTGGCCCCGATCACGCCGACGTTGAATTGAAATTCTCCCGAATGGGTTTCGTTGTCCGGATTCACGCAGCGGTTGATAGCGTTGGGCCAAAGCGCGTTCAATCCAAAACCGGCGGGGACGCTTCGCGCTAATCCTTGATTTCCCCCTCCACGCCCTTGGGCATAAGGAGAATTCCCACCGCGCCCAACAGGTAAATTAAACTGGTAATCCGGCCAATCTGGCGGAAGTCATTGTCGAAATATGCGATGAGTCCGGCAGTCACGAACACCGTTATCGCAGTGATGATGCGCCCGAAATTAAAGCAAACTCCGGCACCGACCGAGCGTACACGCGTCACGAACAACTCCGGCAAAAATAACGGCAGCCATCCGAAGAATATTCCGCTGAAAAAGCCTAGCACCGCCGTCCACACGAGGAAAACAGTCGGCTCTGTCGGGCTCGAAAACCAAAACATGCACTGCGCGCTGCCAAGGCAAATCAGGCTGTTAAAAAAATAGCTGCGCCGTCGACCCACGAGACTGGCGATCCAACCACCCATAAAACTGCCGAAGATACCCGGCAACGATCGCGCCATGATCACCTGCGCCTTCAGGCCATCCGACCCGGCATCCTCCGCCCATTTCACTGCCCAGTTTGAACTGCCCCACGAGCCGAAGAGCGGCACCGTCGCCAACAAAATACCAACCAATGTGACCGCAAACATGCCCGGCCTGAAAATCTCGCCGGTGCTTGACTCTGGCTTGGTTCTCGTTTTCTCCGGAGTTCCAGGGGAACTGCCCCGGGCTCGTTGAGCCAGCCAGCGGGGCGACTCCGGCACGATCAATGGAACCAGCAAGCCCAGCACAATCGGCGCCGTGCCCATGAGCATCACCCAGCGCCAATCATCGACTGTCACCTCGCGGAATTTTCCCGCGACACCCACCATGAAGATTCCGATGTTCGCCGCCGTGCCAATCACTCCGGCGAGCAATGGCCGGGAGGCACCGGCCCATGCTTCGCTCATCAGCGCCACACCGTTGGGCCACATCCCGCCCACGCCCATGCACACAACGAAGCGAGCCACCAAAAGCTGCTCCGGCGTTCGTGCAAAGTAGGCAACGAAGGACACACCCGAGTAGCAGCAGATCGCCGCCGTCATGCCCTTCACACGACCAAAGCGATCGCCGATCCGCCCAAACACCAGCCCTCCCGCCGCACCGCCAAAAAGCAGCGCGCAGATATAGTATCCGTACCACTTGCTGCTCGCTGTCTCGAGTCGTTGAAAGGCCTTGGCCTGCGCCAGCCTCACCACATCACTCTTGCCGGATTCCTCGAACTGCTGCTGCGCCGCCGATCGTTCCGCTACCGTCACCTCGAACTGACCCGTGCCACGCAACAGATCCTTGGCTGCCGAGCCCATTGAGAGCGACGTGATGCCCAAATGCATCCCAGCAAAAAACCAACCGAGAAAAGCCGCGATAATGATAATGTACCGGCCCATCTGGGTGAGCTTATGGATGGATTGATTTTCGTTCGGATCTGGCACGATTGGACTTTCGAGTTCGTTGAACGGGCTAATGATGCTGAAGACCTGCTGCTTCCGCAACAAATTGGTTTGGCCCTGCGAAGGTCGCGTGAGACATTTCCAGCCCCGCATGATAACGGCAGACCAAAAATGATCCGGCTCGCGCTCATTGGCCAAGCAAAATCGGCTAAATCGTACGGAGCCATCCGTTCCCGACTGCACCGAGCGTCTTGGGCTGCGTTTGTACCGTTGACCGCCTCCGATGGCCAAGCCGCCCAGGCGCTTGGCCAAGCGACGACCGCCCCATCAACGGAAGCGCTGTTCACCGAACAAGCCAACGACTTTGACGCCGTCATCATCGACGCCGATCCTGGCCAAGCGGTGAGCTTGGCCAAGGCCGCCGCCGCCGGAAAACCGGCGCTCGCCGGCCCTTTACTCGCCGACATCGCTGCGCTTAACCAAGCGGACACCATGCTCATGCCGGCTCACACTTGGCGGTTTTCGCCGTCGATCCAGGCGGTCAAGCGCAGCCTCGACGCCGGAAAACTCGGCGAACCCGGACTGCTCCGCATCCACCGCTGGCTGCCCCTCGAGGCAACACCCGGGTCGCTCACCGAACGCATCCTGCCGGACGCCGACCTGGCCTGCTGGATGTTCGGCGGCGCTCCAGAAAAAGTCTGGACACTGCAAACACCGAGTAACCCGGACTACATCCAGTTCCACCTCGGCTTCGCCAACGGCGGCATGGCGATGATCGACATTGCCTGTTCGCTCCCTGCGGGCGGCGACTACTTTTCGCTGTCGATAATCGGTGCCACCGGAACGGCTTACGCTGACGATCATCACAACATGAACCTGCTCTACGCCGGTGACCAACCGAACGCATTGCGCACCAGCGAAGGCCGCACCGATCTCGCCGGGCAATTGCAGGAATTCGTCGATGCCATCCACGAACAACGCCAGGCCACCGTGATCCTCAAAGACGCCACGCGCGCCATCGCGGTGACCAAACAAATCATCGAGGCAGCAAACTCAAACCATGTGATCGAGCAAAAGGGGGACAGCTAATCGATGGCTGATTTGCGGAAAAAATTTCGAGTCGGCGTGTTCAGCGTGGTAAAGCACGACTACCTGCCGCGTGCCGTCGCCGCGCATCCGCGATTTGAATTGGTCGTCGTCACCGACGATGCCGGCCAGCCGGATTGGGTGCACGAACGCAACCAACGGTTCGCCGACGAGTTCGGCATCTCCTACTTGCGCGACATCGCCAAGGCGATCGCCGAATACGAACTGGACATGGCGGTGGTCAGTTCCGAGGCCGAGCGGCATTGCGACCTCGCCGTCCGCGCCGCCGATGCCGGGCTGCACGTCATTGCCGACAAGCCGATGTCCACCCGCCTTTCCGAATGCGATCGCCTGGTCGAGGCCGTTCAGCGAAACAAAGTGAAATTTCTGTTGTGGAATCGCAATTTCTTGCCTGCTGTCATCCAAGGCAAAGAGGCGGTTCAGTCGGGAGCGATCGGTGAACTGCACGCCATTCATGTTGACTTTTATTTTTCAAAAGACGCCGGCCCGCCTAAGGGCACCCGCCAACACGGCGACCCGCCGATCAACTGGCTCGAGCGACAACTCGAGGCGCACGCCGACGGCTCCGACGGAGGCGTTGGCATCGAGGCGATGGGTGAGTTGCAGATCGAGGGCATCTATCCGCTCGGCTACATCCGAATGCTCACCGACGCGAATGTGCGGCGCGTGTTCGCCCGCACTGCGACACATTTCCATCAGGTCAATGTCGATAACCACGTGGATGACCTTGCCACGGTCTCGCTGGAACTTGACAACGGCATCGTCGGTTCGCTTTGCATCGGTCGCATCGGTGCGGCGAGCCACCCGAACATCGGCGAAATCAAGATTCACGCCATCGGCTCGAAAGGCGGGATTGTCATCAGCGAGGCCCGGCCGGAGGTCAGCATCCATTACCGCGACCAGCCGCCGCTGGAGTTCAAGAATGAACGCGTCGCCAACGAGAACGATTTCCTGTTGGTGGACAACTTCGCCCGCGCACTCGACACCGGCTGCGAACCGATCCTCAATGCCAGGGGCGGGCGCGACATCGCCGCCACCGTTTTCGCCGCTGTCGAGTCCGGTAAAACCGGCCAACCGGTGGAGGTGACCCACTAAAATGACATCCGTTGAATTAAAAAAATCGC
The DNA here is from genome assembly GCA_030747575.1 of Verrucomicrobiota bacterium. GTDB lineage: Bacteria > Verrucomicrobiota > Verrucomicrobiia > Limisphaerales > UBA1096 > UBA1096. The sequence goes on from JASLKI010000053.1 coordinate 5,716, forward strand.
TGCATAACGGCAGGCCGGTTTTCGGGACACTGATCGTTTCGCCTTCCCCGTTCTGGCCGAAAGTGCTTGGCGACTGCGGACTCGACTTTGTTTTCATCGACACCGAGCACATTGCGCTGGACCGCAGCCAGGTTTCGTGGATGTGCCGCACCTACGCCGCGATGGGGTTGCCGCCGCTGGTGCGCACCGTCTCCCCTTCGCCGTACGAGGCGACAATGGTGCTCGACGACGGCGCAGCGGGAGTCGTCGCACCGTACATCGAGCAGGCCGAGCAGGTGCAGCAATTGCGCGGCGCAACCAAGCTGCGTCCGCTCAAGGGCCAGCGCCTCAACGACGCCCTCGCCGGCGAACCTCTCCCCGGCGACCTCGCCGACTACACACCTAGCTTCAACGAAAATAACCTGCTCATCATCAATATTGAGAGTGTGCCGGCCGTCGAAAATCTCGATCGCATCTTAGACGTACCAGGCATCGACTCGGTGCTAATCGGGCCTCACGACTTGTCGTGCAACCTTGGCAAGCCGGAGCAATATGACGATCCCACGTTTCTCAAAACCGCCGAAATGATTTTTGCCAAGGCGCGAGCCAAGGGCATCGGCGCCGGTATTCACGCGTGGGGCGACACCGCCAGCCAGGCGCGCCTCGTCAATATGGGCGCCAACCTGCTCATACACAAAGCTGACATCACTTTTTTTAAAAATGGCATCCGCGACGAACTGGTGGAAATCCGTGAGAAACTTGGTTTGCAGCCAGGCGACACCGCGACCGGCGAAGTGAACATTTGATTACCCAATGAACCGAAACCGACTGTTGGCTGGCTTGGCCGGCAGCCGTACACCGCCCGCGTTTTCTTCCTCAAATATAGCTATCTCATCCTCTTCGGCATCGACCGCGGCAGCATGAGCCTGTTTCAGTATCGCGTTTATTTCAGGTTCCTCGAGACGCGCGACGAATACTTCCACCACGGCGGCGGACTGGGCCGATGGCGCATCTACGGCATCCACCTTCCCGACGACGTGCTGAAAAAAGTCTACTACAAAAACGCAGCCAAATAATTGGATCTAGATAAGTGAACGCAGCCTCCCCGCGCTTGATTCCCTACCCTTAGCTCACCCGCGTGCCGACTTTGCCGCCGAGGATGATTTTGCGGAAGTTGTGTTTTTTGAAGAGGTCGAAGACGATGATCGGCGTGCCGTTGTCCATGCACAGCGAGAACGCCGTTGAGTCCATTACCTTGAGTCGTTTCTGCAGCGCGTCGAGGTAGCTGATTGTTGCGAAGCGCTTGGCCTTCGGGTTTTTCATCGGGTCGCTGTCGTAGATGCCATCGACTTTTGTGGCCTTCAAAATCACCTCTGCGCCGATCTCGTTGGCGCGCAGCGCGGCCGCCGTGTCAGTGGAGCAGTACGGGTTGCCCGTGCCGCCGCCGAAGATCACCACGCGGCCCTTCTCCAAGTGACGCACAGCTCGGCGGCGGATGAACGGCTCGGCGACCTGCGACATGCTGATGGCCGACTGCACGCGAGTCGGCACGCCCTGTTTCTCGAGCGCATCCTGCAATGCCATCGAGTTGATCACCGTGGCGAGCATGCCCATGTAGTCGCCGGTCGCCCGCTCGATGCCCTTCTCGCTGCCCTGCAGGCCGCGAAAAATATTGCCGCCGCCGACCACGAGACCGATCTGCACGCCCAGCCGCGCCACCTCGCGAACCTGGGCCGCCACGTCGTGAACGGATTCCGGGCAGATGCCGCCGGTTTTGCCGCCCAGCACCTCGCCGCTGATCTTGAGCAGCACGCGGCGGAACTTTGGTTTTTGACGGTTGGATTTCGCAGTCGCCTTCTTTTTTTCTGGCATGATTTTTGTGAGCGTCCGGCCGCCAAACTTGGTGCGCCCAAACTGGGTGTGGTGTGTAACAGGCCACCCCGCCCGGCGTCAATGCGGCGGGCCTTTTTTTGCCCGATTCCCGACTCTGCTCGACTCCCGGTGGCTGCGCCAGTTTAATGCGCGGGTGCCGTTGGACAAACTCACCATCATCGGGGCCGGCCTGCTCGGCGGTTCGATCGGCTTGGCTGCGCGGGCGCGCGGCCTGGCCAGGCGCGTCTCCGCGTTGGTGCGCCGTCCCGAGAGCCTGGCCGAGTGCCAGGCGCTTGGCATCGCCAACGAAGTGACGCTCGACCCCGCCGAGGCGGTCGCCTGCGCCGACTTGGTCGTGCTGTGCACGCCTATCTCCGGCATGGCCGGCTTGGCCAAGCGCACGCTGCCCGACATCAAGCCGGGCACGATCATCACCGACATCGGCAGCACGAAACAGCAACTCACCGCCGAGTTGACACCGCTTTGCGCCGGGGCTGGCGCGCGCTTCGTCGGCAGCCACCCGATGGCCGGCAGCGACCAAACCGGGCCAAGCGCCGCACGGTCGGACTTGTTCGACGGCACCGTCTGCGTAGTCACGCCTACCAGTAACACCGACGCCGACGCACTCGCCACGGTGAACGATTTTTGGGCCAGCCTCGGCTCACGGCCGGTTGTCATGCCGGCTGACACGCACGACCGGCTCGTCGCCCGCTGCAGCCACCTACCGCACCTGCTGGCCTCGGCCCTGGCCAGGCGCGTGCTCGACCCCGCGCACGGCGAACAGCAGGCGCAGCTTTGCGCGACCGGTTTTCGCGACATGACACGGCTTGCCGCCGGATCGCCGGTGATGTGGCGTGACATCGTTGGCTCGAACCACGACAACATTCTTGCCGCAATTGACGAGTTCGCCGACGAACTTAGCCAACTGCGCGGGCTGATCGCCAGCGATTCCCCGGAGACGATCGAGGCCTGGCTGCAACGGGCAAAGATTGCACGGGACAACTGGAATAATTCCGCCACCGCCGACTGACGATGCCGTTGCCCGACCTCATCGAGATCGTCCCACTGAGCACCGCGCCCGAGGTGGAGATCACCGTACCCGGTTCGAAGAGCATCACGAACCGCGCGCTGATACTCGCCGCCTTGGCTAAGGGCGACGTGACGCTTGAGGGCGCGTTGTGGAGCGAGGATACGCAGGTGATGGTCGAGGCGTTGCGGCGGCTTGGCTACGCGATCGGCGTCCGGCCCGACGCCGGGGAACCGGGCAACCGCACGCTCGTTGTCACTGGGCTTGGCCAAGCGATCCCCGCTGGCGGCACGGCAGAGCAGCCGCTCGAGTTGTTTGTCGGCAACGCCGGCACAGCGGCGCGGTTTCTCACAGCGTTCCTCTGCCTTGGCCAAGGCGTCTATCGGCTCGCCGGTGTGCCGCGCATGCACGAGCGACCACAGGCCGCGTTGCTGCACGCGCTGCGGGGACTCGGCTACCGCATCGACTCGGAGGGAGACAAATTGCCGGTGACGATTCACGGAAGCGGGCCAAGCGCCGGGAGTTGCCGCGTGGACATCGGTGAGAGTTCACAGTTTGCCTCGGCGCTGCTGTTGTGCGCTGGGCTTGGTCAATGGCAAATCGGCATCGCCGGCGAGAGCGGCGTGGAGTCGCCGTACGTTGCGATGACCACCGGCTTGATTGGGGCGTTCCCGAGCGGCGGCGGCCGGTTGGCCATCGAGCCGGACGCTTCGAGCGGCAGTTATTATTGGGCCGCCGGCCACATTTTGTCGGCAGACGGCGGGAAGCCGGTCACCGTAACGCGCTGGCCAAGCAGCGGCTGGCAGATCGATGCGGAGTTCCCGGCCAAGCTGCCACTGC